>JACYMF010000067.1 GCA_015272165.1 Cyanobacterium sp. T60_A2020_053 | reverse complement strand
CATGTACGGTTTTGTATGGGAGGGGAGTGAAGCGATTCACTTCTCGACCCCTAATGAGTTTTTACTTTGTTTGATCTTTTTTTATTCATTATTACTGAATTAAGTTTTTATTAAGAAAATATGACGATAAAAAATCACCATATTGTTCCAGGTGTGTATCTTAGATATTTTTCTTGTAATTCCCAAGAAAAGAGAGAAAAGAGAACTATTTTTTCGATTAATCTTACTAAATGTCCATATAAAATTGAACCAAAAAAGATAGACAAGCTAACTAAAAAGCATTTTTATTCTTTTAGGAAAAATGATCAACAAAAATATGATGATACAATAGAAGTTAGTAATCAAAAATATGAAAATGAATGGACTGTAATAGTAGAAGAAATAAAAAACTTAGTTGCTCAAAATCAAAATAATTTATTTTATAACTTTAGAACTTTTGAAAATAATGAACTGTCTTTTAAACTCAAACAATCAATTGCAAACTTTTTTTGGAGAGTCGAAGCTAGACGTATGGAAATTGATTGTTTTTTTCGATTTCAGCTAAGTTTAGAAAAAAAGTCTATAGATGAAAAAGAGTTAAAAATAATGACTAAAGCACACCATTTAAGAGAAATGGGATTAATGGTTGGAAGAACTTTTCTTTCATTTTGTGAAAAAAAAATTTTTATAGTTTTTAGTCCAATACCAATTTTTATTGCTTCAGATAATCCTATTATTGCAATGGATGGTGATCAGCATACTCGTACCAATATATTAAATCCAAAGTCTATAATATTTTCTGCTATTACTCCTAAAATTGCTGTACTAATAACTCCTTGTAAAAGGTATAAACATAATTATTCTTCTATAAATGACATAGAAAAAATGCTTAAAGTTAATAGCAAAAAAAATATTAACTCTAATATTGATGAAGAAATGATATTGAAGAAAATTAATTTCTGTAATCAAATCGAGTTAAAATCTGCAAATTATAATTATAAATATGTACACATGAATCCTATGTTAATAGAAGCAAAGGATTGGTTATTTTCAAACAATCAACAGTTATTGAAAGATTGTTTACATCTTATGCCATTAAGAGCAAAATACAGACCCAGAATAATCAACTATCCTAGTATCTTTGTATCGTCAAGAGTCAATTTTTTAAATGAATGTCTGAAAGAATAATATTCAAATTAAAGAAAAGTAAAACAGTTAGTTATGTTCCTTATAATAGTTCTAGTTTTAGAAGTAGATATTAATAAATTAGAGGTAAGAAAATTAGAAAAAATTGACTTATAATTCATAGCACATGATATGGACAAAGTATAAGTTAATGTTCTCTGGATTTGCTTTAGTGGCACAGAAATTTGATATTTTAAGTACCGTAATTTTGCTCTTAAAACATTTTTCTAAACTACAAAAATAGGTACTATAAAATAGGCTAATCGATATTGAATGAGGGGTACTTTGGAGCGCGCAAAAGAGCGATTAAAACACACCAACCAGTCTTTGCTTGAGATTGCTTTGGAATGTGGTTTTGATAGTCATAGTCATTTTACTAGACAATTTAGAAAAATCACGGGGATAACTCCCATAGGCTTTCGCCGGAACTAAGAATCTGTTTGAAAAGTCTGATTGAAAGAAAAAATCAGATTTTAGTTAACAAAAAACTAAGGTTTGAATACACTAGCTTAATAAATTTAATGGTATATATCCAGTAAATATAAACTTTTTTAACTCTCAGACTTTTTCCTTATTTTTAATATGAAAAAAACTACTCTTAATTTAACAAAACTTCTCTTAATTACTTCTTTGACATCAATTTTTAGCACTATTAATAATTTTAATATTAGCACCGGAGAAATTATTAAACCGATCAGCGCCCGTCAAGAGGTTTTAAATGTATTAACACAAGGAGAAAAAACTTTAATTAATAATCGAGAAATTAACTTGCCTTGGGTACAATTACAAGAAGGAAATCAAACCTATATTGGCATTAGTGATGTAGCATTACAAAATTTTTTAGGGGTAGAATTATTAAATAATACTCAAGTTAACCAGCAACCTATTCAATGGTTTAATACTTATGTAAATTTACCAGTTCTTTTTCTCAATCCTTATCGTTATTTAGACACTCGTAATTTGCTTAATAATACTAATATTAGTTTTTCTGTAGAAAATGATATTTTAAAGATTAATTTTCCTAATCCTGAAGTTAAACAAATTTCCGAAAGTCAATCAGGTCAAGAAACAAGATTAATTATTGAATTAAGTAATAACACTTTTTATCGAGTTCGTCAAACCAAAGAACAAGCAATTATTACCTTAGAAGCCCAAGCCAACCCTAGTTTAATTACACCAATTAATAATCGACCGAATAATCCTTTAAATGATAGTAATTTATTAGAAGATGAAGGAGAGGGTAGTTTAGGAATAGAGGCAGACAAGTTACAAGGAAAATCACTTTTTACAGTGGCAGAAAATAACGGACAAACTTTAGTCACAATTAACTTACCTCAAGGTAGTAACATTAAAATTAATTCGTCTCCCCCTAATCGTTTATTTGTTAGCTTAAAACCTGATGCTTTAACACCCAAAACTATTCGTTGGAGTGAGGATATTTTATGGGAACAAAAATACCTTAATATTAATAGTAGTAACTTTTTTATATCAACAATTAAAGTTAATTTACGCAATGGTAACTTGAATTTACGCCCCATTACCAGTAATGATACAGGTATGATGGGCATAGCGCCCCTCAAAAATATCGCACAACCCCGGAGGGCGCTATTAGCCATTAACGGTGGTTTTTTCAACCGTAATAATCAATTACCCCTCGGCGCCCTCAAAACTGGCCAAAATTGGCTCAGTTCCCCTATACTTAACCGTGGGGTGATGGCATGGGATGATCGAGGTAATGTGAAAATCTCTCGTTTACAATATGAAGATACTATCACCAGTAATCGAGGGACGAGTCTTACCTCTAATTATGTCAATAGTGGCTATATTAAAGCCGGAGTGGCTCGTTATACCCCCAGTTGGGGACGTAGTTACACTACTTTAAGTGATAATGAAGTGGTGATGGTGGTGGAAAATAACACCATTTGGGAAAGAATTGAAGTAAGTAAAGCTGGAAGTCGTAATATTACTATACCTCTTAATGGTTATTTATTGGTATTTCGTAGCGCTCGTTCTTTTGCAGATCGTCTGCAAGTTAATGATAGGTTAACTATTAGCACAAAAACTAATCCGGCTGATCTAGCCAACTATCCCCATATTTTAGGTGCTGGTCCTGTTTTATTACAAAATAGTCAAATAGTGCTAGATGGTGAAGGGGAGCAATTTAGTCGGGCATTTAATCAACAGCGCGCTTCTCGTAGTGGTGTGGCGGTGGACAGAGATGGTAATTTATTATTAGTAGCGGTGCATCAAAGGGTGGGGGGCGCTGGACCTAGTTTAACGGAGTTTGCTCAAATTTTACAACGTTTAGGTGCTATGTCAGCGCTTAATTTAGATGGTGGTGGTTCTAGTCAAATATATCTCGGCGGTGATGTCATTGATCGCTCAGGGGCGCTGGTGAGTAGAATTCATAACGGTTTAGGCTTGTTTGAGGGCGCTGGAAATTAGGTTTGATTGGCAGTAGTGTGGAGAGGTGAAAGGCAATGTTGAAAACAGCGCCCTCTCCCTTGAAATAAGCACTTAAGTGATTTGTAGCATTTATAGCATTTATGATATACTGATGATGGAATGAACAGAATTGCTTATAAAAATATCATGACAATAAAACTAACCGCATCAGAAGAAATAAAGCAAGTTGCTCAGAATTTTTTAGCTAATAAATTGAAGATTAACATTGAAAAAATAGCAGAAAATGAAACAGTAAATTTACCTGTTGATTTACTTAATTTTATGGAGCAAATACTCTATGAAGTTGCTCAAGGTCACTCTCTTATCTTAGTTCCTAATAGTCAAGAAATTTCAACTACAAAAGCATCAGAAATATTAGAAGTTAGTCGTCAATATTTAATTGATTTACTTGAATCAGGAGAATTACCAATTCCTTTTCGAAAGGTAGGAAAACATCGTAGATTAAGAGCAGAAGATGTTATTAATTATAAAAACAAAATTGATGAACAAAGACTAAAAAATCTTGCAGAATTAGCCCAACAAGCCCAAGAATTAAAGTTAGGTTATGAATAAAATTGAGCAAATTTTTTATCACCGCAAGGTAACGGCTGTACTTGATTCCTGTGTCCTTTTCCCTGCTCAACTCCGAGATATTTTCATGCACTTAGCATTGAAAAGAATATTTCGTCCTAGATGGAGTGACCAAATTCATGATGAGTGGATTCGTGCGGTGCTAAATAATCGCCCTGATTTGACTAATCAACAATTAGAAAAAACTCGATTTTTAATGAATTCTAATGTTGTTGGTTGTCTCATCAAAAACTATGAAAATTATATCCCGAAGATTAATTTACCAGATGAAAAAGATCGTCATGTGGTAGCTGTTGCCATAAAATCAAAGGCAGATATAATCGTCACATTTAATCTCAAAGATTTTCCTAAGCAGGAGTTAAATAATTTTAATCTAATTTCTTTACATCCTGATATTTTTCTCGAACAATTATTAATTAATAATAGAGAAAAATTTATTAATGCTCTTGAAGAACAAATAAAAATGTTAAAGAATCCTCCTATTTCTAAACAAAAATTTATTAAAATTTTGCATAAAAGCAGATTATCTCAAACTGCTACTAAATTACAACAAGAGTTTTGGAATTAAAATCAATATCTATACGGTTTTTCCTCTCCATTATTACTTTTTACTTCTTACTTAAAAAGCGCCCTCCACCGTTACCAAATAAATTAGGTTAAAATAAATATTTTAACGATCAGAAATGATGAAGAATACACCAAAAATTAATAAACCCATCGTAAAAAAACCAGCGCCCTCCACCCCAGAAACAGAGGAAATAGACATCAATCAAGACTTGGTATATGGGTGTTATCCAGTGTTGGAAGTATTAAAAAATGAGCGCCCGTTAAACCGTATTTATGCCACCACGAAAATTCTCCATGATGCGCGTTTTAGTGAATTATTACAAGATGCCAAGGGGAAGGGCGCTGTATTGGATGTTGTGGATAATAAAAGATTGAGTCAGGTGACTAATTTTGCCAATCATCAAGGCATTGCTATAACCGTTGCGCCTTATGAATACTTGGAATTAGCGGATTTAATTCGTCAGGCAAAACAGGCAAAAAATGACCCCGTAATTATTATTGCCGATGGTATAAATGATCCTCACAATTTAGGGGCAATTATCCGCACCGCCGAAGCCTTGGGAATGCAAGGCTTAATTATTCCTCAGCGCCGTGCGGTGGGTGTTAACTCCACTGTAATGAAAGTGGCGGTAGGGGCGCTGGAGCATTTTCCCATTGCTAGAGTAGTAAATTTGAACCAAGCTATTAAGGAATTACAAGAGGCTGGATTCTGGATTTACGGCACAACCATGGAGACTAATAACTACTTACATCATACTAAAATGACAGGGGCGCTGGGTTTGGTGGTGGGCGCTGAAGATAAAGGTATTAGTCAATCGGTGGCGAAATCTTGCGATTTTCTCGTTTCCATTCCCATGACGGGAAAAACCCCCAGTTTAAACGCCTCTGTTGCTACCGCTATTTGTCTTTATGAAATTTTGCGCCAAAGAATCAAGGGATAATGAGAGGAATGTAGAAGTAATTGTTTTCTTAATTCTCAATTCTAAATTTTTTCTCCCCTTTGCCCTTTTAACTTTGCCCTTTTTGATTGGCAACATCAATTAAAAAGTTACAATATTGCTGATAACCGTTAGGAAAAACTACATTTAAAGTTAAAGAATCATCAGCATCTCGATCATCATTAGGTCCAGAAATTACCTTGATTTCCCCTTCAATTTCTGCTAATTTTAACGGCTTACGGTTTTTAATTTCTCCTTGTGAACTGTCAATATATACCACCGCCGAATCAATATTTAATTTATTGCCTAAATTGTTAATTAATTGTAAAAAATTACGATCACTGCCTCCCCTTTTAACATCTTTTTTTCCATTGTTTTCCATCACTAAACTATTAACAGTGTCACCCACACCCATAATAAAAGGCATAAATTTAGGATCAAAATTATCAATAATTAAATTTAATAAATCATCTAAATTATGAGGCGCCCTCCGCACATTAAAATCATCACCGAGAGGATATTTACCCGTTTGTAAAAAATAGTAATAATTGAGAATAAATAAAACTCCAGCTTCTTTCACAGCGCCCGTCACCATAAACTGAAAATCAGTAGTACCAGAATCATTTTCGGTGGCAGGGCGCACAATTTCTAAACCATTTGCATCTCGACCTAAATTAGGCGCATAATGAATAAAAAATGAATTATTTAAACCTTGCTTAGTGGCAGAGTCTAATAAAAAATTCATTAAAGATTCCATATCTTTTTGTAATTGTAAATAAAGATCATTTTTACCCTGTAATGCTTCATAAAAAGTATTTAAGTTGATAGTAGGAGAAACAAAGTTATCAAGGATTACAGCGTCAATAATACGATCTTTTTCTGCTTCAGTAAAAAATGGACAATGTTGCTGACAAAATTGCTCAAGTTTTTCCCTCGCAATATGAGGAATTGAGGCTAAAAAATCTAATTCTTTTGTGGTTACTCCCGGATGAGAAACATTACCATAATTATCTTGCCATTGCACACCTCCCCCTGCTAAACCGGGTAAGTAATAGTCTTTTTTTTCTACGGTGGAGGGCGCTGATTTTTCGATAATTTTATTAACTCCTCTTTTGCCGATATGCTCACCATTTGTTAACACAAAAAAATGACCTGATAACTTTTTAATACATTGCACATATTGCCAATTAATCACCCGATCTAAGGGGTTTTTAACCAGTTTCATACAAACGCCATCTAGGTCTTGTATTATTAAAATATTTTCTTGGTTAATTAATTTTTCTTTTAATAAACTATGATTCAAAGACAAAGATAAGTCTTTTATTTGTGCAATGCTACTCATAATCGTACGAACCCTTAACGTCTTTTTCATTGTATAGCATGATGCAAAACACTAATTAGGGGTTACTGAAAAATGGTTGCAGTGAGCAATGAACTATGAATTATATCAAGTTCGCTTGATCAGCCGAAGGCTGCCGCTGCGCGATCACTTACAAATTAGCAATATTTTAGTTCAATTTATTGAACGAACTACCAGTAGGCGTATAATTCATTACACGGTAAAGCAACTACGAAGATACTAAGGTAAAAATAGCAAAAATTGTTACATCGAACTGAGGTTATGATCTATTTTGCTTTTCCAAACAAAAAGCTACCCTATCCCATCTTTCTAACTGTTGCCAACAAATCTCAGCATTTTGCCATTCTTGACAATTTTCATAACAAACAGCGCCCCTCTCCGTCTCCCCAACTCTCAACCACGCTACTGCTGACTTCTTCCACTGCTCTAAATCCTGCCATAATTCAGCTAATTGCCACCATCTTTGTTGTTTTTCTAAGCAAAAAGCCACCTTTTCCTCTTTTTTTAAGTGTCGCCAACAAAACTCAGCCTCTTGCCAATACCCCCCTTTCTCATAACAAACAGCGCCCCTCTCCGTCTCCCCAACTCTCAACCACGCTAAAGCCGACTTCTTCCACTGCTCTAAATCCTGCCATAATTGCGCCAACTCTCGCCATTTCTCCTGTTTTTCCAAACAAAAAGCCACTTTGTCCCATCTTTCCAAATATCGCCAACAAATTTCAGCCTCTCCCCAGTCTTGAGATTTTTCATGGCATAAGGCTTTTTGTTCAAGAGGGTTGACATTTACCCATATTTGTGCGGCTTGTGACCATTTCTCTTGTTGTTCTAGGATAACAGCAACATTATGCCAAGATTCTAACTGCGTCCATAATTGCAAAGACTTAT
Organism: Cyanobacterium sp. T60_A2020_053; assembly: GCA_015272165.1. Taxonomy (NCBI): domain Bacteria; kingdom Bacillati; phylum Cyanobacteriota; class Cyanophyceae; order Chroococcales; family Geminocystaceae; genus Cyanobacterium; species Cyanobacterium sp. T60_A2020_053. Next base: position 27,208 of record JACYMF010000067.1, on the reverse strand, counting down.
CAAGATTATTTGCCCTTTGATAGCAACAAGCGGATTGATATATTTGACCACTTTTTAACCAGTTTTCTCCAGCTAACTCCCACTTATTTTGATACTGACAACAAATAGCAACCTCATCCCACTTACCTAAAATCTGCCAACATTCCTCCGCTTTTTGCCAATTTTGCACTTTCTGCCAACAAATAGCAGAAGATTCCCAATTACCAGCCTTATACCAACACTCCCCAGCCTTTTCCCAGTCCGAGAGTTTTTCCCACAAAGAAGCAACACGATTCCACTCCTCTAATTTCGACCACATCCCTACAGATATAGAGAAATCACCATTTGGCAAATATATTTCATCCGCTAATTGATAACATTTTTTAGCATCTTTTTTCCGCCCTTTTTGTAGTAATTTATCCCCAGCTAACTCATAGCTTTGCATTTTTAGTAAACATTCTATTTCTTGTTTGAAATTATTAGCTTTTTGATAAAAATTAACAGCTAAATCATATTCATTTTTACTCCAAAAATAATTAGCCCTCAACTCACAATCTTCTGCAGACAAAGAAGACCATTTTTTTGGCCACAGATTTGGATCAATTTCTCCCCAACAACGATAAGCATTATCAAAACTATTAATTTTATCCCAATAATCTCCTGCTAATTCCCATTTTTCTTCCCCCTCATTTAATAAAGCATAAACTCGATTAACTCCTTGTTGATCGCCAATTCTTTGTAAAATTTGTAAAGCAATTTTATAACTTTTTGTTGTACCTTGTTTTATATATTCTTCAATAGCTTCTCTCATTTCTCTTTCACTTTCATAAGAAGCAAATAAAGTTTCTAAGGTATAAACTTCTCCTTGAGAAACTAAATTTTTAAGCGATTCATTTTGCCAAAAATTGACAGCAGTTTCATCATAAAAAAATAGACGATTTCTAGCTCTTGTTATGCAAACATATAAACAATTATATTTAAAACGATTTAACTCATTAATTTGTGCATTTTGACGATTTGTCCAGCTATGAAAACTATCAAAAAAGTTCCATACTAAAACTTCATCAAATTCTAATCCCTTAATTTCTTGAATAGTTAAAATTCTTTCACTATCGAGAGGAAAATAAGGAGCTAATTTTTCTTTTTCGCTCTCATCACTAACAATAATGGCATTTTTAGTTCCGAAAGTTTTTTTATCTTCAAAGGTTGGTAATGGTGATGAAGAAAGAATTAAAGGTTTATGATCTGATTGTAACCATGTTTCTTGATGAATTAAAGTTGTTTTTTTATCTAAATTTTCTTGAATAAGATCAACTATTGCTGAACCTAAATTAACGATACCATTAACTGAACGAAAATTAATTGTTAATTGTTGTGGTTCTATAATTGCTTGTATCTCTTCCCATTGGGGTAAATTCCAATAATTTTGCCAAATAAGAGATTTAATTTTATCCCAACTAAAACCACTAGGATTAATAGTTTGTGCTGGGTCTCCTGTTAAGAAAAATTGTGGTAAACTATGACCATAACTATTGACAATTAAAAATTTTAAGATTAATTGAATTTCTATTTCTGTTAAATCTTGAATTTCATCACAATAAATTTGTTGATATTTACCTTTATATTCCTGCGAAATTTCTTTTAATAAGTAATGAGTATAATCTAACTCATCCCAATATTCATGATCATTTAACCATTTTTGATATTGAGTAAATAATTGGTAAACTTTTTCTCTATCTATATCAGAAGGTAAAGTGCTTTGAGATTGTCTTGCTTGATATATTTCATAAGAAATCAAATTATTTTCTGTTTCTTGGGGGATGATTGAACCTTTTAATAAATGTCTAATTTCTTGCCAAAAAGAAATAGGATTAAGATTATTTATTTTCGATATTCTAGTTTGATAAAATTCCTTAATAAAGCGGGTGATATTGATTTTATTTTCTGGAATAAATTTATCAATATTTATTTGATATTCTGTACTGATTTGCTTACAAAAATGATAATAGTCAATATTAATTAAACTATCTAATTTTTCAGGGTAAATACGTTCAATAATACTTTGAGCATATCTAGTTAAAGAAGAGTTATAAGTAATATATAAAACCTTAGCGTTAACTTGATTTTTTTTATATAAATGAGCGTGACGTAGGGCAGAATAAATAGCAATAGATGTTTTACCACTTCCTGCACTTCCTGTTAATAAAATTGGCAAGTTAGGCTTTTGATTAATAATTTGATATTGCTGTTTTGATAAAATTAAATCGGGGTCTTGTTGATGTTGAGGATTGATTATATAAGAGCAAAAATCATTTTCTTGGTAACTAAAATCACTCTCATTCATACTTAATTCAGTATTTTGCCAAAGATGTTGTTGATTAATAGTATCTTGTAATTCTTCTTCGTTTAAACTTTCTATATCTTCGATGGTATATTCACCAATTCCATCAATATAATATGTGTTTCTATCTAAACCATCGTGAGGAATAAAATCAACAATTTTTAATTGATCTCGATTGGTTAATGTGGCAATGATGCGATAATTGAGATTGTACCTTATTCTAAAAACCGTTTTTTTTCCTTCTACAGTTATTTTTTTGATTTGTTGAGCTGATTGAGTTTTATGGGTAATTCTTCTAATTTTTGAGAGGAAAATACTACGTTGTTGAGGAGTTAAACATTGTATTTTGTGCCAAACACGAAGGGAAAAAATAATATTCATAATGCACCTTGAGATAAATTACTCCCAAGACTATTTTAAAATATTATTAGCATTTAAGATTAAGGTGGGTAAAAGAGCCAACGAATCAGATATAAACAATAAGTCAATGGGCTTAAGCTCATTCTTAACCGTTGTCTTATGACTCAAACCTTTAAATATTCACTATCTGCACCAATAAACTTAAACTTACCCATCTATTTTCTTAACTCCGATTTTTGAAAAAATTTGTTAATTAATGAAAGTTTAGCTATAAAATTTTAACTAAATCTTAACTTTGATGACAATTACCTATGAAAAATCGTAAATTAAAACTATTTTTAACACTTTTGGTTAGTTTAAACTGGTTTACCGTGGGCTGTGGTTTATTTGGCACAACTAGCGAAAATGGAGACACTGGCAATAATGAAACCCCCGTCAGTGATGATACCTTGCGGTTGGGGGCGCTGTTTCCTACTACGGGAGATTTGGCTTCTTTGGGTTCTAATATGCCTGTAGCGGCGCAATTAGCGGTAGATACAGTTAACGCTTGTGGCGGTGTTAATGGTAATCCTGTGACCTTGATAAAAGAAGATGACCAAACCGATCCAGTGGCAGGTAGTGAAGCCATGACGAAATTAACGGAAGTGGATCGAGTCCATGGGGTGGTAGGATCATTTGCTAGTAGTGTTTCTACGGCTGCGCTAGATGTGGCGGTAAGAAATAAAGTGATGTTGATTTCCCCGGGTAGCACTAGCCCCGTTTTCACGGAAAGGGCGCAGAATGGGGAATTTAATGGATTTTGGGCGCGCACCGCCCCATCCGACAGTTATCAAGCCCCAGCTTTGGCTGCCCTCGCTAGACAAAAAGGTTTTCAAAATGTTTCGACGGTAGTGATTAATAATGATTATGGGGTAGGATTCGAGCAGAAATTTCAGGAGTCTTTTAAAGATTTAGGAGGTACGATCCTAAATGAAGCGAATCCCGTGCGCTATGATCCTAAAGCGACAACTCTGGATACGGAAGCGGCTTCAGCTTTTGCTAATAATCCTGATGGGGTAGCCGCCATCGTTTATGCGGAAACCGGTAGTTTATTATTACAATCTGCATTTAAGCAGGGGTTAATGGATGGAGTAACGGTGTTGTTGACTGATGGGGTTTATTCTGATGATTTTGGTCAACAAATGGGCAAAAAAACTGATGGTACTTCTATTGTGGAGGGCGCTTTAGGCACAATTCCGGGCGCGGATGGTGAGGCGCTGGAGATGCTGAGGGCGCTATGGCAAGAAAAAATTGGTACGGAAATGAGTGCATTTGTACCTCATTCTTGGGATGCTACGGTATTATTGATGTTAGCGGCGCAATCTGCTGGAAGTAATAATGGTGAAGCTATTAGGGATAATATTAAGTTAGTATCTGGTGGTGAAGGTACACCTGTAAGTGATCCTTGTCAAGCGCTGGAGTTACTCAAGAATGGTGAGCAGATTAATTATCAGGGCGCTAGTGGTAATGTGGATATTGATGATAATGGCGATGTCATCGGTGTTTATGATGTTTGGACTGTTAATGCTGATGGTAGTGTGGAAGTGATTGATACTATTGCGCCCATTATTCAAAATTAGATGAAGGGGCAAAGGATAATTGACAATGGACAATTGATAAGCTAAGACGCATTTAACTTGCCATTTTATATCAAGTTCGTTTGATCAGCCGAAGGCTGCCGCTGCGCGATCACTTATAAATTAATTAAAATAATCTTAGTTCAATTTATTGAACGTAATTCCGTTGGTTCCGTGTAATTCATTACACGGTGGGATGTAGGATGAAGATATTATGTATTTATAACTAATTATCAGAACGTAATATTATAAGGTGTTGAAAATAACTCAAATGCTTACCGATTGCCTCTTGCCTATCTCCACTAATACATTTAATTGCAAATTAGCTTAATATTTACCTGTCACAATAATTCACATCAAAAAAATGAATTTTAGTAAATATTACTATGAAACAAGCGCCCTCAGCCAGAGAATTTTAACGGAATTAATTAAGCGCAAAAGGAGTTTAATTTTTTGGTCAATTTTTCCTCTTTCTATTCTATTTATCAACGGTTATATTCTCTCGGAAAGGGCAAATTTAGAACTATCAGAAGCCTTTAAATTAAGCGCGCCTACCAGTTTGACGGGCGCTGCTTTATTCTTTAGTTGTCTGGGTGGTAGCGTTTCTACAGTAGTTTCGGAAAGGGAACAAAAAACCCTCAAGCGTTTATTTATTTCTCCTCTTAGTGGTGTTTCTTATTTCTTAGGCATATTTTTGGCTCACTTTTCTATGGGGATGGGGCAAACAATTTTAGTTTATTTTACCTTATTTTTATTAGGAGAAACTATCGAAGGCTCTGTATTTTTAGGGCTAATTATTCTTTTTCTAAGTATTGCTAGTTATGTAGGAGTGGGCTTAATTTTAGGCACAAATTTGGCAAAAAGAACAGAAGATGTTAATGCTATTGTTGCTACTTTTGGAGTACCATTGTTAATTATTGGAGGAACTTTTTTACCTACTTCTCTATTTCCTGATGGGTTATTAAAAATTGCTCAATTTAACCCTATATTTCACATGAATGAAGCCATGATTCAGTTGTGGGCAAATGGAGATAGTTTTAATGACATTAAAAATCATTTTTGGTTTTTATTAGTTTTCTCTATTATGATGATGATTAGTGGCTGGTTTTCTTATTATCGTATGATTCAAACTGAAAAGACCTTATGACTAATTTATCACCTCAACCGCCCTCATTTTTATCAAAAAAATTTCAGCGTTTTTTAATAGTGTGCAATGCTAAACTATCTCGAAGATTAGTATTTTTAATTTTTCTGAGTATTATTGCTATTGAAATTATTATTTTAATTCCTTCCCTAAGAAATAAAGAAAAAGAATTATTAAATCAAGTGGAATTAATTTCGGATACTAAAATTCAATTAGTTACCGTTAATTTCACTTCTTTTTCTGCCATGGATATTCTTGATTTATTAATGGCTAAAACTAATAATCAATATGGGGTGAAGGGCGCTGGAATTTATGAAATAAAAAGTCAAAATAGAGTTAATGGCTTCGGTGAAATAAATATTAGTCAATCATTTTTGAATGAAATTATTGATGAGAAAATACAATATCGAAAAAAGTATAATGATTCTTATGAATTGGGATATATTATTAATTTTAATAATCAAGAATATTTGTTAATTATTAACTACGATATATCTTCTCATGGTCGTGAATTATGGCTTTATTTCTTAAGAATTACTATCTTAATTATTATTATTTCTATTTTCGTTACTCTTGCTACTTTCATGGCTTTAGGTCCTAATATTATTAATCCTATCTTAAGATTAAGAGAAGATTTAATTAAAGCAGGAAAATATTTAAGTAATGCCTCTCCCGAATGTCCTGAGTTTAGTTCTTTAAATTATCCTTATCATAATGAATTACAAGATGTTATCATAACTTTTATTCAAATGTATGAACAGGTAAAACAAGGAATTTTAGCTCAAAAAAATTCAGAATTACAGTTACAAGAATTAAACAAACAATTAGAAACTAGAGTTAAAGAAAGAACTGAAGAATTAGAACAAATAAACCAACATTTAGCCTACCAAGCCTACCACGATGAATTAACAGATTTAGGGAATCGGGCGCTGTTATTTGAACGTTTGAATAAATTAATCAAAAACGATAACAAAAATAGATTTTTTGCTTTATTATTTCTTGATTTAGATAACTTTAAAATAGTTAATGATAGCTTAGGACATAGTACAGGGGATATTTTATTGCAAAAAGTTGCCGAGCGTTTTAGGAAATTTAGTAATTATTTAACAGTTCGTCTAGGAGGAGATGAATTTGCAATTTGTTTAGATAAAATTAGTAATTTATCGGAAGCTGTGGACATTGCCAAAAACATTATTGCAGGTTTTAAACAACCATTTATTATTAATAATCAAACTGTATTCAGTAATATTAGTATCGGTATTACTACTAATGAAAATAATTATGATAATGTAGGGCAAATGATTAGGGATAGTGATGTGGCAATGTATCAAGCGAAAACAAAAGGACAAGGTAATTATGCTATTTTTACTACTGAAATGCATCAAGCAATTACTAAAACAATGGAATTGGATCGAGAATTAAGAAGAGTAATAAATAATCTTGATAGTCAAGAAAATCAAACAGAATTTGAGTTGTTTTATCAGCCTATTATTGATATAAAAAGTAATAAAATTATTAGCTTTGAAGCCTTAATTCGTTGGCATCATCCTGAATGGGGTTTTGTCTCTCCAGCGCACTTCATCCCACGCACAGAGGAAACGGGTTTAATTTTACCGTTAGGTAGTTGGATATTCCGTCAGGCTTGTAATCAAATGAAGCAATGGCTTAATGATTTTGCTGATTTTGCTCCAAAAAATATTAGTATTAATGTTTCATCATTTCAATTCAATGATGTTAATTTGTATCAAAATTTATTAACTACGATAAATTTAGCACAATTAGAAGGGAAAAATGTCAAAATTGAAATTACAGAAAGTTCTTTAATTAATCAAATGGATATAGTAAAAGCAATTTTATTAAAATTTAAAGAACATCAAATTACTATTTCTTTAGATGATTTTGGCACAGGTTATTCCTCTTTAAGTTATCTTCATGATTTACCTTTTGATACCATAAAAATTGATCAATCTTTTGTCAAAAATATCAATGATTCTCAAGAGAGTGAAAAAATAGTCCAAACTATTATTAGTTTAGCCCATAATTTAGAAAGGAATGTCATTGCCGAAGGAGTAGAAACAGAAAAAGATTTAGATAAATTAAAAATTATGGGTTGTGATTTTGCCCAAGGATATTTTTTTAGTAAACCAGTTAATTCTATATCGGCAACGGCTTTAATTCAAAAATTTAATCTTGGCAAATAAGGCTTTATCAAATAAAACCATTATCATTACTTTTGCCATTATGAAATAATCCTAATTGAGCATATTTTTTGGCGTGTTTAATTAATTCCTCTGCTTCTTCCTCAGTTATGGCGCGCGCCTGTCGTGCGGGAATACCTACCATTAAACTACGAGGGGCAACATCTTTAGTGACAACCGAACCAGCACCGATAATGGAGCCTTCTCCAACGGTAACACCATCGAGAATGATTGCCCCAATACCAATTAAACAGCCTTGGGCGACGTGCGCTGAGTGGATCACAGCACGGTGTCCTACGGTAACGTAATCTTCTAATATGGTAGGTTTACCCGGGTCTCCATGAATGATAGCACCATCTTGAATATTAGTGTAATTGCCGATGATAATTTTTTCTACATCGCCCCTTACCACTGCACCATACCAAATACTAGAATTTTTACCAATGATAACATCACCCATAATACTAGCATTGTCTGCAATGAAAGCAACTTCAGGAAAATCAATTTGAGTTAATTGTTTCATAGTAATCATATAAAAAACTCGAGTTGTGAGATTAACTAATCCAACATTGTTGTTGAGCGTCAAAGCTGTGAATTTTATTGAAATAAACAGCGCCCCTAATCCTAATTCCTTGTAAGCCGATGTAAGCAACTTCCGCCATATTATCTTCTGGAGGGGTATCCGGCGCCCGTGCCACCAACTCAGCAATCCTGATTTGAGTTGGAATCAGTCGTAAAGCCATAATCAGCGCCCGTCTATCGCCACTAGCCCCGGCATGGGCAATACCTTTTAGACTACCCCACACATAAACATCTCCTCCAGCAATAATACTTGCCCCGGGGTTAACATCCCCTCGCACAATGACACTACTGGGATGGATAATTTCTGTGCCTGAGCGTAAAGTATTTTTTAAGTACAAAGGTTCTGCTAAATCTTGGCTAGTTTCAGCAGTGGCAAACAGGGAAATATTCGCATCCTGTTGCACCGAGTAACCGGCACTAGCGCCCGCCACCGCAGTTTGACGGCGTGTAGTGATGATTAAATCCAGTTTTAGTTTAATTTGCTCTAAAATCTGCTCTAATTCCTTGATTTGCCTACTATCCAATAATCGATCTTGCGCTTCGAGGTGCGCTTTAGTTTGCTCTAACCATGATTGATCAATTTTTGGTAATCTCCCTTTAAAATCATCCATCAAAATTCTCCAAGCCGAGCCTTCCATCACACGGATTGACGGTAATGTGATATAAACAATATCCCCTTTTTTGCGTAAGTGGATTTGTTCTTTTACGGCGAGGAGAGGGGCGCTGGGAGATTCCACTTCCTCTGGTAACTCTTGATTTTCTGTTTCAGTCATGGAATTTTAGGGTAAAAGGGCAAAGTTATGTCAAGTTCATTTAATCACTTATAAATCGGTTAAAAACAATCTTAGTTCAATTTATTGAACGAGATGTCATTAGCCGTGTAATTCATTACACGGTGGGTAAATTGCGAAGATGCAATCTTTTTCTAACTAATTAATTATCCGAACTTGATATTAAAAGGGCAAATTTTCAATTCTTCTAAGACTTTAGCATAACTAAAGATTTGATTCTCATATCCTAATTAGGGGTTGCTGAAAAAGTATTTTGGTGAGGGGGAGGTGTCAGGTTTCGGGTGTCAGGTTTCGCGGTGAAATGCTCATAAATTAAAGAATTAAGCCAAATAGTTAGTTTTCATAAATTGCTCATTTGTATCAATAATTTTTGATTAGGGGATCAGAAATACAGATTTTTTGGCAAAAAAAGATTATTTTTGGCACTTTTTTGAGTTTTATTGTGCTTAAAACCTTTATTAGACAAGGGTTTTGATTTATTCAGCAGACCCTAATTAATTACTCAACAAATTTAATCTCTTTATCACCCTCAATAATTTCCCCCATACAAAAACAATCAATATCTTGAGATTCAAAATAACTTAATGTTTCCGTTTCACAATCAGGAGAAACAATCACCACAAAACCCACTCCCACATTAAAAGTATCTAACATATCAGCTAACTTCACATTACCCATTTTTGCCAACCACCGAAAAATTGGCGCAAATGCCCAACTACTCAAATTTACCTCCACCGTCAGATGATCTGGTAAACAACGGGGCAAATTCTCAGGAATCCCTCCCCCCGTAATATGTGCCATGGCTTTAATACCAACATCCGCTTTCAGCGCCCCTAACACTGGTTTAACATAGATTTGGGTGGGAGTGAGACAAATTTCCCCCAAACTTTTTCCCCCCAATTCTGAGGGTTTATCTTGCCAAGTAAGGTTATTAACCTCGATAATTTTGCGTACCAAAGAAAAACCATTACTATGAATACCACTACTAGCAAGGGCGATGGCTTTATCCCCTACCTTGACATTCTTACCATCTAAAATTTTACTTTTTTCTACCACTCCCACACAAAAACCCGCTAAATCATACTCTCCTGCTTGATAAAAACCGGGCATCTCCGCCGTTTCACCCCCCAAAAGCGCACATCCACTTTGCCGACAACCTTCCGCAATACCCATCACCACTTCCTGTAATTGGGTGGGGTTTAACTTACCCGTAGCAAGATAATCAAGAAAAAATAAAGGTTCAGCGCCCGAAGTAAGAATATCATTAACGCACATAGCCACCAAATCTATGCCTACCGTATCATGACGATCCATTTGATGGGCAATTTTTAATTTTGTGCCAACTCCATCCGTACCAGAAATTAATACCGGTTGCCGATACCCTGTGGGCATCTCAAAACAACCACCAAAACCACCCAATCCGCCCAAAACTTCGGGGCGATAAGTACTTTTTACCGCTTCCCCAATACCATCAACAAATTCTCTCCCCGCTTGAATGTCCACCCCAGCTTGTTTGTAATCCATTTTTCTCTCTTTATTGATAACTTTAAATTATCACGAACATTAGCTTTATTAATATATTCACTATTACTTATCAAAAAAGCCGATTTTCTAGTGTTAATTTACTAGGACAAATCATATCATTATTACCTCAATTTCGCCTAAAATTCTCCATTGTGATCGGGCGCTAAAGTTCATGAAAGAAAGATTAATCCCCTCATGTCATTGATTTATCAACTTTAGCATTGTGCCGTTTTACTTATTCTTCTTTCTCTGCCTTCAACGGTAAATATTGATACTAACCTAGCTTTCTGATTGATTAGTTATTTAAAATTTTTTGGAGGTTTCCATAACAAAATAAACATTCAATTATGATCAAAGTTGGCAAATTAGTCAAGCAAAATAACCATTATTGATTCAAACAATGGCAATGATAAGTTTTTTTGACTGTTCAAGAGAAAATGACGTGTTAACTTAGTGTGCGTTCTTGATTATTAATAAATGTAAATTTCCATTGAGGAACCAAAATCAACATCAAAATTGATACCTTTCAGAAAGGTTTTTTTGAATAAATAAACAAAAAACTATGCTTAAAAATATTTGCAACAATGCTGTTAAAACAGCTATGACAATGATCATCGGACTAACGGGTTTAACAATTACCACTGACGTAAAAGCTGAAACAGCGCCCTTCACCGACTCAAGTCAATCAATCACTTCATCGACACAAACTAATATTGTCTCTAAATTACCTTCGGTCCAAGAATTTATTTTCAGTAAAATTTATCCTCATCAGTGGCAAGATAAAATGGCAGCCACTTTACATTTTAAAAATATTCCTCTGCTCACATTTTTGGGTAATGATCAAAATCAGGTTAACCAAAAAGCTCAAGCCCTAGCCTTACGCTTAGAAAGACTATCTCAGGGTAATGTCAATGCCGAAAAAGTGGCAGTAAAATGGGATGATAAAAAAGAGCAATACACCATCAACTACGATCAGCAAGAAATAATCGCCCTCACTGATGAGATCATTCTTCCTGATTCTACTGATGATCAAGCCTTAGATGCTTTACAGGCTACTAACCGCCTCAGACGTTTACTCGGTAATGCTCAACCACTAGATACTATTATCAATCAGCCTCAGCAGAAAATTTTAGCAAAACCCGTTACGGTAGCTTCCACTGCTGGGGTTAAAAGCTCTGGAGGGCGCATTATCCGTGGCCGGGCTTCTTGGTATGGACCGGGTTTTCACGGGCGCCGGACTGCTAATGGTGAAAAATTCAATCAAAATGCTCTCACGGCGGCACACCGCAGTCTCCCTTTCGGCACAAGAGTTAAAGTCACCAATGTGCGTAACGGGCGCTCTGTGGTAGTAAGAATTAACGACCGTGGTCCTTTTTCTGGTGGGCGTATCATTGATTTGGCGGCTGGCGCTGCCAATGCTATCGGTTTGAAGGGCGCTGGAGTTGCCACTGTAACCGTTCAAATTTTAGGTCGTTAATTTTTACTAATGATTTCAGATATAATTTCTGGTTAGGGTGGAGAAAGGGAGGCAGAGGAAGCAGGGGAAGCAGGGGAGAAAGGGAGGCAGAGGAGAAAGGGAGGCAGAGGAGAAGGGGAGAATTATAATTTATAATTCATGCCTTAACTCTTTGATTTATAAGCATTTCACCTGATACCTGACACCCGAAACCTGACACCTGCCCTCACGACTTCACTTTTTCAGCACCACCTAGTTACAAAATGAAACCGTTAATTAAATTGGTAGGGCAACCCATTGCCGTAGAATTGTTAGAAAGGGCGGTAAAACTTAATCGTATCGCCCCTGCTTATTTGTTTGTGGGCGCTAAGGGTATTGGTAAAGCATTTGGCGCGCGCTGTTTTGCTGAAATGTTATTGATTTCACCTGACGAAGATTATTTCAGCGCCTCTCACCGTTTACATAAAGGTAATCATCCCGATTTTCTCTGGGTTGAACCGACTTACAATGATAAAGGGGAGTTATTGACGGCAAAAGAAGCAGAGGAAAAAGGCTTAAAAAAGAAAAGCGCCCCTCAAATTCGTATTGAACAAATTAGGGAAGTGGCTGACTTTTTGACGCGCCCTCCCCTCAAGGCATCACGCTCGGTGGTGGTAATTGAAGATGCCGATTTAATGGCAGAATCTGCAGGAAATGCACTATTAAAGACTTTGGAAGAGCCGGGGAAAGCTACTATTATTTTAACAGCGCCCTCCGTCGATGCTATGCTTTCTACCCTTGTTTCTCGTGCGCAAGTGATTCCTTTTGCAAGATTAAGTCAGGAAGATTTAGAATATATTTTACAAAAACAAAATTGTGCTGATGTTTTGGCTTATAAGCAATTAATAAAAACTGCTCAAGGTAGTCCGGGAAAAGCTATTCAAGACCGTGATAAATTGTTGGAAATACCTTCAGAATTGATGACAAAGTTAAATAAAATACCAGAAAATGTAGTTGAGGGATTTATTTTAGCTCAAGAAATCAGTAAAAATTTAGAGCTAGAAACTCAGTTATGGTTAACGGATTACTTACAGTCTTTATATTGGGAAAAACAAGGTAATGTGTCAGTGGTGAGGGCGCTGGAATCCGTCAAAAAAGCCTTGAAACGTTATGTCCAACCTCGCCTTGTGTGGGATTGTTTTTATCTTAACGTCACCTCTCAATAATTTTATTATTATTAACTATCTGAGCCGATAGTTATCCCTTTTTTGTCACTTTCCGAAAACATTTACGGTGTTGCTGATTTTAAATATGTTTTTGCTTGGGGTAGAGAATAGGCAGTAGTAATAATATTTTGAGTATTATATATTTGCTGTAATTCATTAATATTTCATACCATAATTCAGTAACGCCCTTTTTTTAAGTACCGTTATTATCGATTTAGAGTACAAGGACATTGGACTTTCCAGACTAAAGAAGGTTTAATATTAAATACACACTCTTCTACTAACGTGAAACATAATATCAAAGTTAGGTCAAGTTACTCCCCATTTAACGGAGATTATATCTATTAGAGCAAAACAATGAGTATCATTTAATTATTTTTGATGAAGCAATTAATCGACCCATATAATCGCCGTATTCGTAAACTGAGAGTATCAATAACCGATCAATGTAATTTAAGATGTCATTACTGTATGCCTCTTGATGCAGAGTTCATGGATAAAAAAAGTTATCTAGCGCCCGATGAATACCGAGATATTGTGGCGGAGTTAATAGATTTTGGTTTGGAAGAAGTGCGCCTAACCGGAGGTGAGCCTCTTTTACGTCAATCTTTTTCAGAAATTGTGAGTTTAATATCATCTTTGCCGTTAAAAAAAATCGGTTTAACTAGCAATGGTATTTTTTTAGACCGTTATGTGGATTTATTGGCAGATCATGGCATTATTAACTTAAATATTAGCTTAGATAGTCTGAATGAGACGACTTTTAAACAGATTACCCATGGCAATTATTTAGAGAAAATTAAACAAAATATTCTTCTTGCTAAAAATAAGGGATTCAACATCAAAATTAATGTCGTCATGATGAAAGGCATTAATGATATGGAAATATTTGATTTTGTGGAATATTCCCAAAATCTGCAAATTGAGGTACGTTTTTTGGAGTTAATGCGTATTGGTTATGCTTGTCATGAGCAAGAAGAAAAATTTATCAGCGCCCGTCACCTCATCGATAAATTAGAACAAAAATACCAACTTATCCCTGTTCAAACAGCCTTAGATTCAACTTCCTTTAATTATCGTACGGCGGAGGGCGCTAAAATAGGATTTATCGCCTCAGAATCCCAACCATTTTGCGGACATTGTTCGAGATGGCGCTTATCTGCTGATGGTATTTTGCGCGCTTGTTTGCTGAAAACCGATGGTTTATCCATTCGTAATCTCGATTATCCCCAGCGATTAGAAGTATATCAAATGTTATTGGGAATGAAGCCCTATTTACGCCCGGTTGAAGTGCGCCATCCCATGCACCAAATCGGGGGATAATTGACAATGGATAATTGATAATTGATAATGAAAAAGTATTAATCATCTCCCTTTCTCCCTCTGCTTCCCCTTTCTCCCTCTGCTTCCCCTTCCTCCTCTGCTTCCCCTTCTCCCTCTGTTTTCCTTTGTAAGAATTTAAAAACGAGAAGCCAGAGAAATAACTCCAAAAGCTAATAAAAGCGCCCCTAACCCCGGGTTAAGCCATTGGGTGATAACTCTTAAACTCAGTAAACGAGATAGCGCACCCGTAAAAGTACCAGCAATCACCAACGGCAACACATAACCCACCGCATAACTTAACAATAATACTGAGCCAAAAATCACTTGTTGACTATTGGCAATGTACGCTAATAAAGTAATTAAAACAGGGGTACTACAAGGAGAAGCTACTAAACCGAAGGTAACACCAAGTAAGTATGAGCGGAGGGGCGCTGGAAAATTCTCCTTAATCCAATCCGTGGCACCCCAGCTAGGAAACTGTAAAGGAATCAACTCCAATAAATTTAAACCCATTAGAATCGCAACGACACTTACCAAAATTGGTAAACCGATGCCAATTTGTCCATAAATTTTGCCAAATACCGCCGAAACTACCCCCAAAATCGCCAAAGTAGTAGCCAAACCAAAAGCAAAATAGAGCGACTGAAAAAAAGCTACTGTGCGACTTTGTGACTGATAACCACCAATATAAGCCACCGTCAGAGGCAACATCGACAACATACACGGCGTTAAACTGGTGGCTAATCCAGCAACCAACACAACCCCCACACTAATTAAGGTCAAATGTTCTAATTGATACCCCACCCATTGATTAGCCCATTGTTGTAGTTGGTACAATTGTTCGTTAAGACTTGTTAAATTCATGATGACAATATTTTAAAGTAGGATAGGCAATGCCCATCACATCCATTTTAGAATTACTCAAATAATATAGGGTTGAACATTGCTCAAACCTTCCAAAATATTAGACTTCTCCCACAATTAGGATTTTTGCACGGTGAAACAGGCATCTTGCCTGTATTCCGAGAAAGGTATATTAAATTATTATTTTTGAGACATCCCAAATTGACGATCATAAACCTCATCTTCTTTTCCAGCAACAATCTTCAAATCAGAGCGAGGGTAAGCCACACATAACAAAACAAAACCTTCTGCCTGTAACTCAAGAGAAACTCCCATGCCTTCACTTTGCTCAACTTCTCCGCTAATAATTTTACCAGCGCACGTCGTACAAACCCCAGCATTACAAGAATTAGGTAAAGTAATATTTTCTTTCTCCGCCGCCGCCAAAATATACTCATCTTCTGCCACTGGAAAATTATAAGTTTGCCCCTCGTGGCTAACTTCAACGTTATAAATATTACTCATGAAAATTATTCTTTTATTTAAACTCAACAAAACACATTATATTATATCGAGCCTTACCATCTCAAATTACACTACCTTACCTTTTATAATAATTCTACGATGACGGGCGCGTGATCACTTGGTTTCTCTAATTTACGAGGTTCAATGTCAATATAACAATTTTTAGCCCCAGTTAATAAGCTATCATTGCCATAAATGTGATCGATGCGCCAACCTCTATTTTTGGCAAAACCGCCTTGACGATAATCCCACCAACTAAAATGCCCTTCTTCGGGCTGAAATTCCCTAAAAATATCCTTTAAACCCATATCAAGAATATCTTTTAAGGCTTCTCTTTCTGCTTTTGTCGCCATAACGTGATTCTCTTTTCCTTCTGGTTTATAAATGTCTTTATTTTCAAGGGCAATGTTAAAATCACCACATACTAATAATTGATTATTTTCATTTTTTATACTGTTTAAATAATCTTTTAATAAAGCTAACCATGCTAATTTATACTCATACTTTTCTGAAGTAATTGTATTACCATTAGGCACATATAAATTAACAATTCTCAGATTATTAATAACTCCACTAATTACCCTTTTTTGCTCATCAAAATTATTTACTTGTGATGGGGTTAAAATGTCACTAAAGCCATAATCAATCATATCTAAAGGCTTTTTACTGAAAATGGCTACACCATTATAGGCTTTTTGACCGTAAATATAAACATGATAACCTAAATCTAAAAAAGGTTTTTGAGGGAAATCTTGATCAATTACTTTGGTTTCTTGTAAACATAAAATATCAATATTTTCTGAACTTAACCAATTCTGCACAATATCTAAACGACTACGAATCGAGTTAACATTCCATGTAGCTATTTTCATTTTAATCAGTCAAAAGGGCAAAGTTGAAAGGGCAAGGGGCAAAGGTAAATTTAAAGATAGCGTTTTAAACCCTTTATTTTTTGATAATAGTAATTAGATTATAGCGTTTTTCATTATCATGAGGTACATTCATTTTCTTAAGTCTCCCTTTTTAATGGGGATTTAGGGGGATCCTCTTGTACTTCATAAGGGTGGCAATTGCTATAAATCATATCAAGTTCGTTTGATCAGCCGAAGGCTGCCGCTGCGCGATCACTTATAAATTAATTAAAGATAATCTTAGTTCAATTTATTGAACGTAATCTTGTTAGCCGTGTAATTCATTACACGGTGGGGAAATTGCGAAGATACAATCTTTTGATACTAATTATTTGAATTTGATGTTATCCATCAAGATAATTTTATCAGAAAAGAGAATAAATATTGGGTGTTTTTGGGCTTCTAGCCCGAAATACGATGAAAAAGAAGTCTAATGATTGAATAAAATCATCGCTAAATTCAGCAACGCCACAATTTTACATCTAACTAAGGTGAGATAGGATACCATTAGTTAATGTGATTGATCATAAAAAAGAAATTTTCACAGTCTTATGACTTCTAAACCCATAAAACCCCTATCAAGATTATTAGAATATTCTCCGAAATACCGTAATTTAATTTATCAAGCCACCACTTGTTCTATTTTAAATAAAATTTTTGATTTAGCGCCCCCCGTCTTAATTGGCGCTGCTGTGGATGTAGTCGTAAAAAAACAAACCAGCGCCCTTGCCACCATTTTTGGCGTAGAAACGGTATCTCAACAACTGATTACTTTAACTATTATCTCGGTAATTATTTGGAGTTTAGAGTCAATTTTTGAGTATAGCTACGAAAGATTGTGGCGTAATCTTGCCCAAAATATCCAACATGATTTACGCTTAGACGGTTATCGACACATTCAAAATTTAGAATTAGAATACTTTGAAAATCGAAGCACCGGGCGCTTAATGTCAGTATTAAATGACGATATTAACCAGTTAGAAAGGTTTTTGGATGTGGGCGCTAATGAAATTTTACAAGTAATTACCACTATTGTTATTATTGGTCTAGCCTTTATTATCCTAACCCCTACCACAGCTTGGATGGCAATTGTACCAATCCCCGTTATTATTTGGGGCGCTGTTGCTTATCAAAAATTCCTTGAGCCCCTTTATGCTAACGTCAGGGAAAAAGTCAGCTTATTAAATAGTCGTCTTAGCAATAATTTAAGCGGTATCACTACCATCAAAAGTTTTACTACCGAAGAATACGAAATCGAAAGGATAACGGCTGACAGTGAGGCTTATCGCCGTAGTAATCAAAAAGCCATCGCTTACAGCGCCGCTTTTGTGCCATTAATTCGTTTTGTTATCTTGGCAGGATTTACCAGTATTCTTCTATTTGGTGGCTTACAAGTGGAAGCTGGTACATTAGCTGTAGGTACTTACAGCGTGTTAGTATTTATGACACAAAGGCTATTATGGCCCTTGACTAGATTAGGGCAAACTTTGGATTTATATCAGCGCGCCATGGCTTCCACTATCAGGGTAATGGAGTTACTAGACACCCCCATTTCTATTCATTCAGGAGAAATTCCCCTCGCTTTAACAATTACCAAGGGAGAAATTCAATTTAAAAACGTTTCTTTTGCTTATCAAGAAAGAGAGTCGATATTAGAAAATCTTAATTTACATATTCCTGCTGGAAAAACTACCGCCATTGTTGGTTCTACAGGCTCAGGAAAGAGTACCATCGTTAAATTACTTCTCAGATTATACGAAATTCATCAGGGGGTAATTACCTTAGATGGTGTCAACATTCAAGACATCGTTTTATATGACTTACGCAAAGCCATTGGTTTAGTGAGTCAAGATGTGTTTTTGTTTCACGGTAGCGTGAGGGAAAATATTGCCTATGGTAATCCCAATGCTACTGAAAGAGAGGTGGTGGGCGCTGCGCAAGTGGCTGAAGCACATCAATTTATCATGGAATTACCCCAAGGCTATGATACCATTGTGGGGGAAAGGGGGCAAAAACTTTCGGGTGGGCAAAGACAGCGCCTTTCCATAGCGCGCGCCGTGTTGAAAAATCCGCCTATTTTAATCTTAGATGAAGCCACTTCAGCAGTAGATAATGAAACAGAAGCGGCCATCGCTCGTTCACTACAACGTATTACAGAAGGTCGTACAACCATTATGATTGCCCATCGCCTTTCGACTATTCGTCACGCGCATTGTATTTATGTGGTAGAAAGGGGCAAAATTGTGGAAAGTGGCACTCATGATGATTTAATTGCTAAACATGGGGTATATCAGGGGTTATGGCAAGTGCAAACGGGTGTTGCTGTGGGAGTTTAATCAAAATCTGTATTCTACTTAATCAAGGTAAGAAAAATTAACCCTCACCCCCAACCCCTCTCCCACAGCAGGGTGTTTTCAAAGTCAGGATCAAAATTGATTTGTTTTTGACAAGAAGACAATATAAGGATGATCCCCCCCAACCCCCCTTAAAAAGGGGGGAGATTCAGGGAGACAGGAGGATTTTTTACTATTAATTGATTTATTAGTAGTTAAAAACCTCTGAATTTCAGATTATTGGCTAGTTTGAGAAACTAACATTTTTGAGAATGAAAACGCCCTGCTCCCACAGGAGAGGGGAGTAAGAGGAAGTTTTGAGGTGATGGCATGGGGTGGAGGGCGCTGTTGTTATAATGTAAAAGTTATAAGTTAGCAAATTAAAGGCTAGAAAAATATGGCTGTAAAAGAAAAAATAAACTTAAAAGAATTGTATGAAATTGATGATTATTTATGGATAGAAGAAACGATAAACTTACTAAAAGAAAAAAGATTAGCTGAGTTAGACTTAGATAATTTAATTGAGGAGTTAGAAGATTTGGGTAGAGAAAGAAAACTGGCGATGGTAAGTCTATTAGAGCAAGTAATTATACATTTGCTATTGCTCGATTATTGGGATGTCGAATACGACATAAATTATCGTCATTGGCAATCAGAAATTAGAAGTTTTCGCAGACAAATTAATAAGCGAATGACTACTAACTTTTATAATTATTTAGATAATAATTTAATTGATTCCTATGGATATTGTCGCAAATATGTAGTTAACAAATCAGGTTTAGATACTTTTCCGCAACAATGCCCTTATACTTTAGAAAAGTTATTGGATCAGGATTGGTTTCCTCAAAAATAGGCTACAACAAAAATGATCTTTTTTGATGACACTAAATGTATGATTAAAGGGTAATTTCGTTTCCTGAGTTTGATCCAAAATGTTGACACTCAATTCGCCACTGTTGATGATTTAATCGTTGGTCAAGCCCTTTCTTCAGTAACTGTTCCTGAACCATCCTTACTATTTGGTTTAATTGGAGTGGGCGTATTTGGTTTGTTGGGTAAAGGTAAGAAAAATTAACCCTCACCCCCAACCCCTCTCCCACAGGAGAGGGGAGTAAGAGAAAGTTTTTAGGTGATGGCATGGGGTGGAGGGCGCTTTTTAAGTAAAAAGTAAAAAGTAAAAAGTAAGAGGGGATGGGGTGGAGGGCGCTTAACTAACTATCACTGGCTTAATTTTTCCTAATTCTGGCATAAAAATCGCTCATTACTTCGATAAAAGAAGTATCTTGATGCCAAAATTGAGGATAATCTCCAGCTTTTTTGACTACTATAGCGGGAATAGTATTAGGGGAATTATCTGGTAAATGTTCTGGTATTCTTTTATCTCCTTGCCAAAATTCTTTTTGATTTATGTTGCTATTAGCTGTTACTAAGATTGGTTTAGTATAATAGGATTCTACTGGCTCTGGTGTTAAGTTCTCTGTGATTAATCCTTGAGATAAAATTTGTCCTAAAGGGGATTTCATCAATTCAAAAAGAAGGACGAATTTTATTTTCATAGATTTCATTGCCACGACTGGCAAATTCTTCTTTACTATAGCGAGGTTGTCTGAGGATCATAAAAATAAATCTCTCCTTAATATCACTAACTGCTTTGATTATAGATTATTAATGATGAGTTATATTTCCTTAAATTACCCTACAACCGGGGCGATCGCATCTTTATTTTAGAATTTGGATTGTTTAATTATTTTTTATTCTTTTTATAAGACTGTTTGATTAACGACATAATATAATCAATGTTTCCGTCATCTTGAATTTGTAACTCGTAATCTCCATTTCCCCAATGTCCAATACCGAAAACATCTCTGGCTAGATTTTTGGGATCGTCTAATTCTCCTTTTGATAAGTTTATCCAAATTTTTAATGCTTTTTTCTGAATATGAACATCTACTATATTTGAATTACCAACAAAAGCAAGATATTTTTTAGTGGGTTTTAACTCAATTCCATCTAAGTTCATTATTGCATTTTTTAGCATTCCATATAATTCTAAAATTTCTGGTGATGTCGATATTGAGTGTTCTTCTTCTGTATAAACTTTTATTTCCTTATTAACAGTCTCCACAATTTGATCGTCTCTGGAAATTGTTTTTATACTTTCTTGAGAACCTCTAGTTTTAATCTGACTATAATTCACCGTTTGGTTACTATATCTTTTCACTTCCCAAAGTTCAATTGGTAAATCTTTAAAATTAATTGCTTCTATTTGATATGTTGTAAATGACGGAGAAATAAATAAAACTCTCGATTGTGACCAATCAACATCATTTTTCTTTAAAGTTTGTTTACTGCATTCATTATTTTCTAAAATAAAATCAGCTTTATTATTCAACATTAATGACAAATAAGCATATCCTTGATCAATTACACTAAAATTTTTATCACGCTTGTACTCTATAATTACGAAAGCACTAACGTTTCTATCAAATGCCAGTGTATCTATCCGAAAACCATTAAGACTAAATTCGGATTTAATAAAATCTAATCCAAAAATTAAGTTTAAATTTTGTTCGGTTAAAATCTGAATTTCTTTTTCTAGTTTAAACGAATTTTCTTTGATTAATTCAATTTGACCATCATTTTTTATCTGATAATTTGCCATTAATTTCCAACTTTATTCAATAATTATTTTTTCTTTATTTTTAATCAATATCATCTAAATAATAGCCTGACGGTTAAGAGCGATTAACTCCTTAAAACTATCGTTATCCAATTCCGTTAACCACGACTCATCAGAACCAACGATGGCATCTGCTATTTTTTTCTTATCCTCAATCATCAAATCAATTCTTTCCTCTAGTGTACCTAAAGTGACAAACTTATGGACAAAAACATTCTTCTTCTGCCCGATTCTAAACGCCCTATCAGTGGCTTGATTTTCCACCGCAGGATTCCATCAGCGATCAAAATGAAACACATGATTTGCCTTAGTTAAAGTTATGCCTACACCCCCTGCTTTTAAAGACAAAATAAACACCGAAGGTTCAGTATTTTCTCCTTGAAATTCCTCAATGATTTGCTCCCTTTTTTTTCGAGAAGTACCCCCATGCAAATAATAAGTATTATAGTAAAATTTTTGTTTAAAATAATGTTGTAAAGCCTCCCCAATTTCCGTAAATTGACTAAAAATTAAGAGACTTTCACCCTCTGCAATTACTTCTTCAACCATCTCCCCTAATCTTTCTAGTTTGTGGGAGCGTTGGGGGTTAAAATCACTATTATCCTGTAAAAATTGACGAGGATGATTGCAAATTTGTTTAAGACGCATCAGGGTAGAAAGTATTAAACCTTTCCTTTGCATTCCCTCCGCTTCTTCTAATTCTCCCGATACTTCTTTCACCACTAATTCATATAAAGAAGCCTGTTCTTTGGTTAAATTACAATATTGTTTATGCTCTACTTTATCAGGCAAATCTTTAATAATATTTTTATCAGTTTTTAACCTTCTTAAAATAAAAGGTTCAATTAATTTTTTTAAGACAACAGACTGTTTTTTATCATTATTCTTCTGAATTGGTATCTCAAAGGATTTACGAAATTGAGTTTGTTTACCCAAATAACCCGGATTAAGAAAGTTAAAAATTGACCACAAATCCAAGAGACGATTTTCCACAGGAGTACCTGTTAAGGCTAAACGATAATTAGCATTTAATTTTAAAATAGCCTTAGTTTGAGCAGTGCTAGGATTCTTAATGTTTTGAGCTTCATCTAGGACAATTCTTTGCCATTCAACCTGATTTAATAACTTTAAATCTTTCCGAGCTAAAGTAAAGGAAGTGATAATTAAATCATAATTTTTTGCCTCAGTTTTAAAGATTTTTTCTTCAGAAATTCGATCGCCCCCATGATGAATCATTACCTGAAGATGAGGGGCAAATTTTTCCACTTCCTTATACCAATTTCCTACCACCGAAGTCGGGGCAATTAATAAAGTAGGCAATAACTGTTTATTTTCATTTTTTTCCTGAACTAAATGGGCGATAACTTGCACTGTTTTTCCTAAACCCATATCATCAGCTAAACAACCATTTAAACCTAACTGCTCTAAAAATTTCAACCAAGAAACACCTCTCTTTTGATATTCCCTTAAATTCCCTAGAAAATTATCAGGATTATTAGTTAATTCTAGTTGAGTATAATCCATTAATTTTGCCATCATTTGGGCTAAACTCTCATCATGAGAAACTTCAAACATATCCACTTCTTCCGTGGCAATTTTCATCAATTCTAACAAACTCTTTTCGTTATTTTCTTCCTGATTATTTTGCCAAAATTCTAGCATTTTCTGCATCTGATTTTGGTCTAATTCTACCCATTCTCCCCTCAATTTAATTAAAGGTATTTTAGCGTCTAATAATTGTTGCCATTCTTGAGGTGTAACAATTTCATTGCCAATAGCTAACTGATATTGATATTGAATAATACTGTCTAAACTAAAGTAACCTTTCTCATTTTTATTGCTAGAAGAAGAAGATTTTTTTGTCGATGCTTGTAAGCGGATTTTGGCTTTTTGACGACCGCTTGGAGTCCACCATGCTGGCACAATCACAGTATAACCTGCATCTTGTAAAATCCATGCAACCTCTTTGAGAAAGTCAAATGCTTCTGTTAAAGTTAAAGACAATCCTATTGGTTTATCTGTTTCTAATCCAGCCCATAATTTAGGATAAATTCTCGCTCCATAACCTAAATTTAATAGTAAGTTTTTTTCAAATTCTTTACCAAATTTTTCTGTAACTAATTGCTTAGTTTTTTTATCAAAATGCCAGTAATCTTCCAAATTTAATTTTAAGGAAGGATCTTTTTTTGATGCTACTAAAAACTCTAAATACCATTTATCGGGATTTTCTTCGGATGCTTCTTTCAGTCGAAAACATAAGTTAAAATCGCTATTATTATTGCTAACAATTATTTTTTGATACCATGTTTGCCATTGGTGATAAGTTTCTAAACTAGCTTTATCATTCAAAGGTTTTTCTAGCGAAAAAATACAGTTATGAAGTAAAGAATAATTTTCGATTTTCTTTGTAAAAACTTGGGGTAAAGAGGTATTTTTAATTATTTATTGCAGTAAATATTCAGAAAAATGATGTAATAAAGTTTCTTTTTCATAAAAATTAATTGAATCGGGTAATTCAGCAAAACCAGCCACACAAGCGAGAGGCATGATCTCAATACTTTGCTTAATTAATTGTTCATAATGATGAGAAATAATTGCCCAACTAGGGTAAATTTCCTTAGATAAGAATTTAGAAGTTTTTTTATTAGTATTTATTTCTCTATATTTTAAGGCAAGAATATACTGATCTTTAAGAATTACTTGCTGAAAATTTTGTGTATAATAGTACCAAAAAAGTAAGTCTATTCCTAATACCCATTCTTGAGGTTGATAGAGTGATAAAAAATGAATATTATTCAAATTTTTAATAATTTCAAGTAAAGGAAAGGATTCGATTGTCCAGTACTGTAATTAACTATTTTCAGGATATCCAATCTCTAAGTAACGACTTAATGTTAAAGAGGGCAAAGGTTGATTATCACTACTTGGAAGGAGAAAATATTTACTACTTATTAGTTTAACAGAATTTTGATAACTATTAGATGAAATTCTTAAATCTTTGACCAAAAAATTAGCTAAATCTTCTGAGGTTAATTGACGGGGATAAAGATTGTTGATTTTTGTATTTTTGCGACAATTTTCAGCAGTTTCTACCCACAAACAAAAAGTTCCATTTTGAACAAAATTATCTTCTGAAGAGGGAATCCATGTACCGTGAATAATTTTCATAGTTAGCTAATTTGTTTTAAAGTCTAAATGTTATTTTACTAAAAAAATATTGAATATAGTCATGAGAATGAAATAGTAAAAAAGAACTAAGAAAGTAAGTTGAGAAAATTAAGAGCGACAATTAATAATTTGGGTTTTGGCGGAAATGATGACGGTGAGAGAGATTTTAAAATTTTATCAGTGGGGTAGATTTGATAAAAAGCGCCCTCCACCGCCGTGTAATAAATTTCATGGTGGGAAAATTACGAAAATATAGCCACAAAAGATTTAAAATTGGTATATTATAAAACCACACTTAACATTTTAAGCCAATATCTTTGCGCCTTTGCGAGAGACAAAAAACGTGGTTAATTAATATAAAAGATTAATTACTAATTAAAAATGCAAGATTTATTACAAGGATTAAATATTTATTTGGTAGGGATGATGGGCGCTGGAAAAAGCACCGTAGGTAAATTTTTAGCGCATCGTCTTGGTTATCGTTTTTTAGATACAGATTCTCTCATTGAAATAATAGCAAATAAGTCCATTAAAGATATTTTTGCGGAGGAAGGGGAAACTTATTTTAGAAGTTTAGAACATCGCATTTTATCAGAAGTAGCTAGTTATACTCGCACGGTGGTTTCTACGGGGGGAGGAATTGTGCTTAATTCAGAAAATTGGGGTCATTTGCAAACTGGTATGGTAATTTGGTTGAATGCTTCTGTGGCGATTCTCTCTCAACGTCTGGAAAATGATCAAAATCGCCCTCTTTTGTTAAATCAAAATCTAGCAGAAAAATTAACCGTGATGGGCGCTGAAAGAAAATCTTTTTATCAACAGGCAGATTTAACGATTGTTCAACAAAAAGGGCAAACTACAGATGAAATTGTTGAAGAAATTTTACGGTTAATTCCTACTAAAATTAAACCACAATTAAAGCCAGAATTAAACTAAATGTAGCAATTCTATCTAAATTGTGAAATTATCAACAATTAGATTTCGATAACAAGGGGTTTAAACCCCTTGTTTGATAAGTTAAAATTATTGTTAACTATTTATTTACTTGGGGTTGTGTATTTTTGATTACCCGTTTTATTTCTTTTTCTTTACTGCTATTTTCCCCTCTTTTCGGCGGTTGCACTGTTTTTATCGATGATCGTTTTGAAACTATTGCTAGTGTGCAACCTCTTAGCAGTGATGAGGTTTTGTTGCAGGTGAGGGCGCTGGATCATAATCTTTCTTTATGTAATCAAGCTGATCTTTTTTTAATTACTAATACAAATACAACTGTATTTACTATTAATGAAAAGGAGTATATTTTACAGATTTTGTGTTTTGTGGGTGCTTATCAGGGTACATATCAATATTTATGGTACAGCGCCCTCCAGCCCAGTTTAAAAATTGTCGATTTTCTTACTTTTCAAGAAGGGGAAGAGGGATTACAGTTGACAGAGACTAATATCTTAACTGGTACAGCAGAATTTAATGATAATATTTTGACGGTGGAGACAAAGGCAAGGGCGCTGGGGGATTGCGGTAGTGTTGCTACCTATGAATGGGGTGAAGGGCGCTTTAGTCTTCAAGAATACCGCTATAAGGCACAGTGTGATGGAGTTTATGGGCAAGAATATCCTCTGATTTATCCTTAAAAATTTTTGGTGTTTTACCTGATGTCAAGTTAGCTCAATCAGTTATAAATGAGTAACATCAACATTTTAGTTCAATTTATTGAACGTAAAATCATTAGCCGTGTAATTCATTACACGGTGGGTAAATTCCGAAGAGACAAATTACAAAAATCCTTCGTTGTCAATTGTCAATTTCCCCTAACTTGCTCAAATTTTACTTAATAAAACTTAAAGTAAAAAATGCCCTAATCTGAGCAAACAAGTAGTAATCTGTTATTTAAAGATAATATTTTGGAAAAATAGTTTATTATGGCAATTGAACGTGGAGCTAAAGTAAGAATCTTACGCAAGGAATCCTATTGGTACAGAGATGTTGGCACTGTTGCTAGTGTTGACAAAAGCGGTATCATTTATCCTGTAATTGTTCGTTTTGATAAAGTTAATTATAACGGTTTTAGTGGTAGTCCTACGGGCATTAATACCAATAACTTTGCTGAAAGTGAATTGGAATTAGTTGCGGCTGCACCAGCTAAGAAAAAGTAAATCAACTCTCACCCCAACCCTTCTCCCACAGCAGGGTGTTTTCAAAGTCAGGATCAAAATTGATTTGTTTTTGACA
>JACYMF010000066.1 GCA_015272165.1 Cyanobacterium sp. T60_A2020_053 | reverse complement strand
ATTACCAATAGGGTGTTTTCTTTGTGTACTATAATTTATTACCAGATGAAGTGCGGAAGGTGGGTTGAAAAATTAATTATTCATTATTAATTAGGGTCTGCTGAATAAATCAAAACCCTTGTCAAATAAAAGTTTAAAGTCTATTCTACATAACAAAAAGTGTCATAAATTGACTTTTTTCTCTAAAAATACTCTATTTTTTCCATCCGAATCAAAAATAATTGATACAAATGAGCAATTTATAAAAAGTAACTATTTGGCTAAAGTCTTTAATTTATCAGCATTCTACCTGAAACCTGACACCTGAAGCCTGATACCTCCCCTCACCAAAATACTTTTTCAGCACCATCTAATTATTCATTATCCATTATCTAGTTTCTTTTCCCACAAAATAGTAAAATCCTGAGCATTAATAGGGCGACTAAAATAGTAGCCCTGCAATTTATTACAACCGTGATGCAGTAAAAAATCTGCTTGTGCAAGGGTTTCTACCCCTTCTGCCACAACCTTCATTTGCAAACTATGTGCCAAGGCAATGATTGATTTAACAATAGCTATATCACTGCTATCGTCAGGAATACCACGCACAAAAGACTGATCAATTTTAAGATAATTTAAGGCAAAACGTTTGAGATAACTCAGAGAAGAAAAACCAGTACCAAAATCATCTAAAGCTGTCATTAAACCTAGTTTACGCATTTCGGTTAATAAATTAATCGCTTTTTCCACATCATTAATTAACAATCCTTCCGTAATTTCTAACTCTAATTGACTGGTTTTTAAGTCATTATCTAATAATGCCCGTTGCACTCTTTCTACTAAATCAATTTGTTCAAATTGCTTACCTGATAAATTAATAGCGACACATAATTCGGGAAAGCCATCTTTCGTCCAAATTTTATTTTGTTGACAAGCATTTTTTAATACCCAATCACCAATATCTAAAATTAAATTACTCTTTTCAGCAATGGGTATAAATTCAGCAGGAGAGACAAAACCATGATCATGATGGTGCCATCGAATTAAGGCTTCAGCGCCCGTAAAACTACCAGAAATACTATCAATTTGAGGTTGATAAAACAATTCTAATTCTTCCCTAGCAATAGCCTTACCTAAATCTCTTTCTAACTGAAATTTTCTCTTTAATTGTTCATTAATTTCGGGGGAATAAAAATTATAACCATAGGAATTTTGTCTTTGCACAGAATTTAAAGCTACCCCAGCTTGATCAACCAATTTTAAAGGATTATCAATAGCGTTTTCTTGATCAGGAGAAATGGCAATTCCTGCGGTAGCATTTACAGTTATTTCTTCATTATCAATAACAATGCGTTGATTGACAGCATTGAGAATATTTTTAGTAAACTTTTCTAATTCTTCTATGGAAATTAGTTGATTATAAATAATCGCAAATTCATTAGAATTAATTTGAGCTAAAAATTCATCTTTACTTATCCAATTAGAAATTTCTTGACCAACTTGTCTCAGCACTAAATTTCCAGTATCATAACTAAAAATACTATTTATTTCTTGTAAACCATTAATATTAACTAAAATAATTGCAATGGTTTTATCTACTTGATAAGAGTCTTTTAAAAACTGATTTAATTTAAGTTGAAATAACTCATTATTCGGTAAGCTGGTGATAGGATTATAGTTTTTTAGTTGTTCAATTAACTCATCTAATTTAGTGATAGCATATTGTGCATCTGCCATTAAAATACCCGCTTCATCTTTAAATTCATTAGGTAATTTAGGTTTTTTTTGAGTTTCTAAATATTCTCTAATTCCTTTGGCTGTTACACTGATAGGTATGAGTAATTGTTGTAACATAAAAAGGGTTATACCCGTACCAATTAAAGTGGCAATCAACGCCACAATTAACACTTGTATTTTTGCTGATAATTCTAAGTTAGTAACACTAATAGAATAGAAAAATAATGCCAACAGAGGTATATGTGTTCCTAAAAAGGCTACTAACATGATTTTTCCTAAGTAGCTTTTCGGGCGCTGAAGTCGAGAAATTAACCGATAAATTACCAAATTTTTTAATATGTTAGATGTCATGATTTTAATTAATAATTTTTAATGGGTATATTAATGACACTATCGATAATTTTCAGCGCCCTTCATACTGGTTAAAAGTAATTATCTGAAAAGAGTTATTTTGCTCTACCTTATCAAAAAATCATCATCGTGTGTAGTAAAGTTTATAATTAAAATTATTTTAATCTAATAATCAGCGATGGAATTTAAGCCATTGAAGCGCATTACAAATCGAGCCATTAATTTATTTCGAGTAGATGAAACTCAAATCAATGAAATTTTAAGGGAAGTAAGGGCGCACCTCCCCACTACCGAAGCGCTATTAATTGGCAAACCCCAAGCGGGAAAAAGCTCCATTGTCAGGGGTTTAACGGGGGTGAGTGAAGATATTGTCGGGCAAGGATTTCAACCCCATACTAAGCATACTCAGCGTTATGCTTATCCTTCTGAGGATTTACCTTTACTGATTTTTACTGATACCGTTGGTTTAGGGGATATTTCTCAAAATACTGATGATATTATCAGTGAATTAACCACAGAATTAGACCAAGAAACAGCTAAGGCGAGAATTATTATTTTAACCATTAAAATTAATGATTTTGCTACAGATAGTTTGAAGAAAATTGCTGAAAATTTACGCCAAAAATATCCTCATTTGCCTTGTTTATTGGTAGTTACTTGCTTACATGAATTATATTCTCCTGACATTAATAATCATCCTATTTATCCCCCTGATCTACTAGAAATAAAGCGACCTTTTGATGAAATTAAAAAGAATTTTCAAGGGTTATTCGATGAAGCTATTTTAATTGATTTTACCTTAGAAGAAGATGGTTATAATCCCATATTTTATGGCTTAGAAGAAATGGGACAAATATTAACCAAATTACTTCCTGAAGCAGAGGCTAAAGCTATCTATCAATTACTAGATGAAAAAGCAGGGGCGCTGTT
Organism: Cyanobacterium sp. T60_A2020_053; assembly: GCA_015272165.1. Lineage (NCBI taxonomy): Bacteria > Bacillati > Cyanobacteriota > Cyanophyceae > Chroococcales > Geminocystaceae > Cyanobacterium > Cyanobacterium sp. T60_A2020_053. The sequence continues at coordinate 39,499 of JACYMF010000066.1, read as the reverse complement.
AGGTAATATTTATCGAGACGTAGCTAGACGTTACATTGTCGCTTTTACCATGATGGCAGCTACGGTAACAGCAATACCGTTACCTTTTGCTACTATGCCTGTTTTAACTGCCTTACAGGTGTCTATGGTGGGGGTTTTAGGGCAACTCTACGGACAAAAATTGACTCCTTCTCAAGCTGGTGGTATTTTAAGCGCCCTTGCCGGAGGCTTTCTTGCCCAGTCTATCGGCAGAGAATTAATTAAATTTATCCCCGGTTTTGGTACAGTGATAGCAGTTTCTTGGGCTAGTGCCTATACTTGGGCTTTGGGGGAGGGCGCTTGTGCTTATTTTGGTGATTTAGTCGGTGGTAAAAAGCCTAATCTTGACCGTATTAAAGAAGTGATGAAAACTACTTTTAACACTAAGAAAAAAGAAAATCACAGCTAACAATTGATAATGGATAATGGACAATTAATAATTTACGCACCAACAATTAGGTATTAAAACTTTTTACTTCTGACTTTCTCCCTTTGCTCTTTTTACTATTAATATAAAAATGAAAATTGCTATAATCGGTTTAGGATTAATTGGTAGTTCTTTAGCTGGAGATTTAACTCGATTAAATCAACATCAAATTATTGGTATTTCTCGCCGTTCAACTACTTGTGAAAAAGCTAAAAAATTAGGCATTGTTCATCAATCTAGTATCGATTTATCCTTAGTTCAAGGTTGTGAAATAGTCGTGATTTGTACCCCTATTGAGTCAACTATTCCCACTTTAGCCCAAATCATTCCTTATTTAAGTAATACCACTGTAGTAACTGATGTGGCATCGGTCAAAGTTCCTATTGTGAGAGAAGGAAAAAAACTATGGCATAATTTCATTGGTAGTCATCCTATGGCTGGTACAGCAGAACAGGGTATCGATGCAGTACAAAAGAACTTATTTAATAACGCTCCCTGTGTGATTACGGTAGAAGATGATGAGGATAGGGAGAAGGGCGCCCTCCTCCGTGATTTATGGCAGTCGGTGGGGTGTAATATTTTGACTACCACGGCGGAAATTCATGATCAAGCAGTGGCTTGGATTTCTCATTTACCTGTGATAATTAGCGCTAATTTAATTTATGCTTGTATGCAGGAAAAAGATCAATTCGTAAGAGAATTTGCCCAAAAAATCGCTAGTTCAGGATTTAGAGATACTAGCCGAGTGGGTGGAGGAAATCCAGAATTAGGATTAATGATGGCGAAAAATAATCGTGATAATTTGCTAGAAAATTTGCGGTTATATCAAGCGCACCTCACCGGTATTATTAACGATTTAGAGGAAGAAAATTGGTCAAAAATAAATGATTTATTAACCTTCACTAATCAAAGTCGTTCTGATTTTATTAAATAGTCTTTGCTGAAAAAATATTTTGTTCAAGGTCGGGAAAAGGGAAGAGGGAAAAGTTTTAGTCATAAGGCAAGGATTAACAAGGGGTTTAAACCCCTTGCCCTTTTAACAATTTATGATAAAGTGTTGTAGTTAAACGTTTCCTGAGATAACAAAAAAATGCAAGTTACTCCAACAAAATTACCAGATGTTTTACTGCTTGAACCGAAAATATGGCAGGATGAAAGAGGTTTTTTTATGGAAAGTTATAATCAAAATACTTTTCATCAAAAGACTGGTTTAATAGTAGATTTTGTACAAGATAATCATTCTCAATCACAGCAAAATGTGCTTAGGGGTTTACATTATCAAATTAAACAATCTCAAGGTAAACTGGTGAGGGCGCTGGTGGGGGAAATATTTGATGTAGCAGTAGATTTGCGACAAACTTCCCCTACTTTTGGGCAGTGGGTGGGAGAAATTCTTTCGGCAGAAAATAAAAAACAGTTATGGATTCCTCCCGGATTTGCCCATGGATTTTTGGTTTTGTCTTCAGTGGCGGAAGTTTTTTATAAAGCTACAGATTTTTATGCACCTCAATATGATCGTTCGTTATTATGGAGTGACGCACAAATTAATATTAATTGGGGTATCACCCAGCCGATAGTTTCAGACAAGGATAAAAACGCACCATGTTTGGCTGAAGCTGAGGTTTTTTAGCGCCCCTCACCCCATCTAGCAATGTTGAATTAAATTAGAATAGGATGTTAAGTAGTTATTGGGAAACAGAAATTATGCACGCTTTATCAATTCCTACTTGGATGGTTCATGTTTCCAGTGTTATTGAGTGGATGGTAGCTATTTGGTTTATTTGGCGTTATGGTGAAGTTACTCAAGATAGTAGTTGGCAATGGTTGGCTTGGGGAATGTTACCCGCTTTGGTTAGTGCGATGTGCGCTTGTACTTGGCATTTTTTTGACAACCTTCCTAGTTTAGAATGGTTGGTGGTAATACAGGCTTTGACTACTGTCATCGGTAATTGTACCTTGTGTGTGGGCGCTTGGAAAATTTGGCACACTGCCCAAAAAATTGACAATGGATAATTCGCCATAATGAAGTTTTACTATCCCCGTGTCAGCTAAGACTCATTTAACTTACCTTTTTCTATTAACAAGGAATTTAAAGTTTTACCTAAGCCTACTTCATCACAAATCAACGCAGAATTAGGAAAATCAGCGATAAATTTTAACAGTATTTTTCTTTGATGTAGCCAAGCCTTAACGGGGATAGACTCTAAACAATAAGCTAAACATCCTTGATGATTATGGATATTTAACAAAGATGTAAACTTGGCTTTTTCCGCTTCTATTTCCTCCGCCGTTAAATTAAATTTATCCTCTATATTATTCTCAATATTAGGGATATTATTATTCTTAATTTCTTGTATTTTATCTTGTGCATTATTTGTTAGTTTTTCATTATTAATTAAATTGATTGATTTAGGAGTATATTTCAGTAATTTATTTTTAACCGCAGTGGGAATGTCAAAAACCTTGACGGAGGGCGCTAGATTATGCCATAACTGTTCAAAACGATATTCTTCTTCATTCACCCTTTGTAAATCCCTTCCTTCTTCCCAACTACAGTAAACATGGAATGATTCTACATTATTTTCCCACCCTCCCAAAGACTCATTATTTGAACCACTAAAAGCGATTTTATTGCCCTCTTTATCTGTAAAAATTCCCGTCTTTTCATGGAATAATTTATTTCTATTTAACTGCTCAGGTAAGCCATTTTTTTGTAAAGGAATAGTTATTTTTATTTCTAAAAAATTATGAGCAATTAACCAGCTTAAAATCTCAAAATGTTTTAATTGAATCAGATTTTGAGGGTCTGATAATTCCCTATCTAAACAAATACTTAACTGTTGTTTTAGTTCATATCCTCGATTAATAGCATCTAAATCTTGAGGACTAAATTCACAACCCATAATCAAGCGCACTTCCCCCTGATTATAAACCATGGCTTCTAATCCTTGTGCTACTTTCGACAAAATTGCGCTATTAAAAAACCCAGATTTACGATCATATTTTACAGCGCACTCCAACGCTGGAATATAAAAATCGGCAATGGGATTATTTTCATTACTAGAGTAACTGATTAACCAATCTTTTTCTGTTAACAACATTTTAATGAATAATGAATAATGGAAAATCAAGACAATTAATGCTCTGGTATTTTAGTTAATATAATTAAATATGTCTCTTCATGACTTGGTATGCAAATTCCATTTTGAGAACGAGAAAATAAGGCTTATAGTCTCGGTTGAATGCTATCTATTGAAGACCCTTAAGAAAAGAAGATAAAATTATTAATATTCGGGATGCAGTCATGGCAATGAGTTATGAAGAAGCCCATTATTGGTTTGCAAAAACTAATCATGGTAAGCGTAATGTTGCTTTACGCGCTTTAAGGATTCTTTTAGGAGAATGAATAATTAATAATAGATTGTAAAATCGATCACGAAGTGGCGCTGCGCGATCGCACCTCCCCTACAATAATAAATAAAATAACGAAATCCTAGTTCGTAGAACGTGAAACTGTTGATTCCGTGTAATTCATTACATAATTAAACCCAGCGCCCTCCAGACAAACCCAGCGCCCCTCACCCCATGCTAATATTCAATGACTAACGGCATAATATCACCTAATTATTCATTGATCATAATGACCACCAATGGCGAAAATATAAATATACTGATCATCAAACTTATAAACAATTCTATCTTTTTGAGATAATCTTCGAGACCATAAACCTGATAAATGATGCTTTAAAGGTTCAGGCTTTCCTAATCCCTGACTAGGAGCTGATCTTAACATCTCCTTTAAAATTTTACAAAGATTTTGATGTAATTTTTTATCCTTTTCTCGTAAATCTTCATATACTAACCACGTCTTACCCTCAAAAATTAACGATCTCATTAATTTCTCCTATACTTGGTTGATAACCGTTATTTTCTTCATGAGTAATTTGTGATTCATTAATCTGTGCCATTAAGCTACTATTTTGTAGAATGTACAAAGTCTCTTGTTGTCTTTCCCAATCTTCCACACTAATCACCATAAAATCATCACCATTACGGCGAGTTACCTTTAATGGGATATGATTATTAATTACCTCATCTACATAACTTTTTAAATTATCTCTAAATTGATTAACACTGGTAATATTCATCATCTTTATTTTTAGGACAATCTAGTTTTGATTAATTTTATTGTACGGTAAAACCGTACGAATTAGCTCAACAGAGTAAAATCGAACCTTTCAAAAAATTCCTTAATTGTTATTCCATCACACCTTCCCTATAATTATTAATTATTCATTATTAATTATTCATTAAACTATGTCTCAAATAATAACTGTCACCTATGACGGAGAAGTATTAAAACCGACTAAAAAACTATCTTTAAATGTCGGTAAACAATATCAAATTGAATTGTTAGATAACGAAAACAAGATATTTCCCTCCCCAGAAAATCAAATCCAAACAAATATACGCTCTCATCAATCATTTTTAAATGGATATGCTCCCGAAGATGAGGGGTTATATGATGACTATTAAAGCAGGAGATTTTTGGGTAGCTAAAATAACCTTTACCGATGGCCTAGGGTTTAAAAAACGTCCTGTATTAATTCTTTGGTGCGATGGAGATGATGTTATTGTCGCAGTCGTTACTTCTGCTCAACCTCGCTCGAATACTGATATACTTTTAGAAAAATGGCAAGAAAGCGGGTTAAAAGTACTTTCTACAGTACGCTTATCTCGGTTAGACTCACTGGAAAAATCTCTATTAATAGCTAAAATTGGTCATATTGACATCAAAGACGCTCAAAATATTCTCAATACTTGGAATCAATATATCAAACCTCAATTTTAAAACTCCATCGCGCAGCGCCGCTAAAAAGCGATCGAACCTTCCCTACAATAACCAAAATAATAGTATCCTAGTTCCCAGAAAGATCGAATTACTAGCCGTGTCATTCATTACACGGTGGTTTATTTACATTATCGACTATCGACAAAATATCGCCTCGCAATGAATTTCGAGGCTACCGATTTTTCGTTCAATAAATTGAACTCTTTAATTATTCATTATTCATTATTCATTACCATGCGCCCTCAACTGTTCATCGAAAAAATAATGCCTGTCAAACTCCTCAATGAGCAGGTATATTATGAACATGGTGGCAACCCCTTCAAAGGCTTACATCGATGGTATTCTCGCAAACCCCTATCCTTTTCCCGCGCCTCCGTATTGGCATCCCTGCTTCCTGCCGATATTACCATGGAAGAATTTTTATACATCATGGGGATATATAGCCAAGAAGAAATCGAATTTTGGGAAAAATCTAACAAAACCGAAGAAGAAAAAGATAAACTACGCAACATCAAAGAAATTCGTCTTTATAAACAACCCCCCAGCGCCCTTCAAATTGACAGATTAAAACAACATTGTCTCAATACATGGGGAAATGATACCCCTAACATCATGGATGCCTTTGCCGGAGGAGGAAGCATCCCCTTTGAAGGTGTCAGATATGGCTTAAATGTCTTCGCCAGTGACTTAAATCCCGTTGCCGTCATCACCATGAAAGCAGGGATGGAATATCCCTCAAATTTGGTAAAGATTTGCAACAAGATATTGACAAATGGGTTAACTATGTAGCAAAAGAAAATGATTATATTTGTTCACCTAGTCAAAAAAGTAAATTAGGACATCAATTATACGCCGTTTCCTTAAAAAAAGGAAAGGGAAATTTAGAGTTTAGAATCCCTAATGAATTAGATTTATTAGGAGTAAAAAAAGCAGAAAAATATTTACAAGATAAATGGTTTGAATTAGAAACAAAAAATTTAATAGCCCATGAAGCGACACCGACAAATCCTCAATATTCAATGATTAGAAATTACGGGGTTATAGAATGGCATCAATGTTTTAACCCTCGTCAATTATTAACCCTTGTGACTTATGTAGAAATAATTAACGATGCAAAAAGTAAAATTCAAGGGGAATATGAACCAGAAAAAGCCGAAGCAATTATAACTTATTTAGGTTTAATTATTAGTAGATGTTCTGATTTTAACAGTAGATTAACTTGTCAAAAAGAAGTAATGACACATATCAGAGGAGCATCTGCTACTCATTCATTAAACTTAATGTGGAATTATCTTGAAAGTAATGGGGCAGGTTTTTTATTTAATTACGGTGGGTAAATGATACATAATCAATAATTTATTATAAATAGGGTAAAAGCAATGGATAACACAGAACAAATAACCTTAAATGTATCAGTTAATTTACTTTTGGAAAAACAATTAAAAGATGCTGTTAAATTAACGAATAAAACAGAAGAAGATTTAATTAGAGAAGCCTTAGAAATCTATTTGTCTCAAATAAATAAAACCAAAACTTGTTATGATTTAGCCCTTGAATCTGGAATTATTCCCGTACCTTCTAATTTGATTAACAACTAATAAAAAATTATTAATAGTGCAAAATGAAAATAAAAGTAATTAATTTAGGGGCATTAAAACAAGCAGAATTTAGATTAGGAGATTTGACGATTATTAGTGGTCAAAATAATACAGGAAAAACCTATGCTACTTATGCCCTATTTGGCTTTTTATCTGTTTGGAAAAAAGTCATAGAAATTGAAATCAAAACCACAATTATTGAGCAACTTTTACAAGAAGGAGTAGTTCATATTAACTTAAGAGATTATTTAAAAAACGCTCAAAATATTTGAAACAAGGGTTGTGAAAAATATACTAAGCTATTACCTAAAATTTTTGCCTCCTCCCCTGATAATTTTAAAAATACTCAATTTTCTATAGAAATAGATATACAAAAAAATCAACTAGATCAAACTTATCAAGAGTCCATCGGTTCAGTAAATAGAGAAATTTTTTCATTTAAAAAATCAGAAAATAAAGAAGAATTAATAGTTAGTTTTTTGACCGATTATCAAGATAAAACACTACCTCAAGAAATTATAAAAGATATTATCGGTTTATCCATTAAAAATATTATTTTTAAACAATTTTTTTCTGATTATTTTATTGCTAGTGCAGAAAGAACAGGAAGTGCAATTTTTCGTAAAGAATTAAATTTTGCTCGTAATCGTTTATTAGAAGAAATTAGTCAAGTTGATAAAAATATAAACCCATTAGAACTATTATTAAAAGGTTATGATGACTATGCTTTACCGATAAAAGAAAATGTAGAATTTCTCAGAAACGTGGAAAGTATTGCTAAAAAAAGAAGTTTTATTGCCGAAGAATATCCCTATTTATTAGATAATTTTATTGATATTATTGGTGGACAATATACTGTAACGAAAAATGATGAATTATACTATATTCCTAAAGGTAAAAAAACTAGGTTATCTATGGATGAAAGTTCTAGTGCAGTACCTTCATTATTAGACATTGGTTTTTATATTAAACATATAGCCAAAAAAGGAGATTTATTAATAGTTGATGAACCAGAATTAAACTTACATCCTGAAAATCAAAGAAGAATAGCTCGACTTTTTGCTAAGTTAATTAATTTAGGTATTAAAGTCTTTATTACTACCCATAGTGATTATATCATTAAAGAATTAAATACCCTAATTATGCTTAATCAAAATAGACCATATCTCAAAGAAATCGCTCAAAAAGAAGGTTATCAAGAAGATGAATTATTATCCGTTGAAAAAATTAAAGTTTATGTAGCAGAAGAAAGACTAATCAAATTAGATAATCATAAAAGAAAAACTAATTGTCAAACGTTAACACCTGCTAATATTACCCAAGAGTTAGGCATTGAAATTAGTAGCTTTGATACTGCCATAGAAACCATGAATCGTATTCAAGAAGAAATTATTTGGGGAGAAGAATAAGGGTGTATAATTCTGCTGATATAACTATTCTTAATAAAATAATTAAAGATGATGCCAAAGTAGATTTAATTGATGACTTCAATAAAAAAAAAGTAACTTTATCGGTTTTATTGGCTACGAGGAATAATAAACCATTGCGATAGAGGCGAAAACGTCCAGATTCCCCCGTATTATTGAGCATACTAACCAACAAAGGCGGTGCAAATTCGGTGGATTGAGTGATGGTAACTTCATCAAAATCTATTAAACACAATACAATATCATCGGCACGATCATCCACTTCTGCACTGGTTTGGGGGGCGCTGATGACGGTAAAAAACTTTTTGGCAAAAATACTATCTCGGCGGATGCGTAATTCCTCTTTGGCTTCCCCTCGTCCAATTTGTTCCTTTTCTTCGGTGATAATTTTATTAATGGAGGGTTCTTCTTTAAACCGGGCTATAGTGGAAATAGGATCAATATCTAAATACCATGCTACAGCCTGTAACTTTTTTAAAGCTCTTTCAATAAAATTACTATCAATAGTAGGGGTTAATAAAGATAAATTTAACTCAGCGCCCCTAATCCCGGCACTAATACCATAAGTGAGGGAATGTCAAAAAATTGTCCTTGCTAGATAGGATGTTAAAGGGGGTTTACCTGCGATTAACCATTCTTCATCCTGTTGTTGAGCATAAGCCCTTCTTCCTGTAGGATTATAAATGTCTGCATTGATTGGAGGGCGCATGGTGGCGCGTTGAATCTTCGATGTTAATTCATTAGTAATATCTTCTTCTTTGCTAATGGGTAAATGGTGTGTATGAATCAAACAGAGATGATTTTCGGGATTATTATAATTTTCCCACACATAACGCACTAATTGAGCTAAAAGGCGGAGGGCGCCCCTCGTGCGCTGAAACTCTGCAATGGTGGCTATTTTTTTTGTCAGCAAATTGAATAATTCAGGATGGAAGGGATAACTTTGCGCCATCGCCTCTGCGTAGGTAGCATCCTTACAACTATCAGGTAAATTGAGGGGGGAAGTTTTGAAGGATTGTAGATAAGCCGAAGCGATGATTTTCCCTGCTTCCAAATCCACCGACTCAAAGAGACGTTGTTTAACAATATTATAAATCTCCACATGGGTACTAGGGGTTAAAATCCTTTCCTGACGGGCAGAAGCACTAAGCAACTCTTTTAACTCATTGGTTTCCTCCGCAAAAGTATCACTACTCGAAGCCAAAGAATAGACTAACACAAGGTTATTAGTTGCTGAAGCCAAATCCATTAAAGAGAATAAAAAGTTTACCACCTGTTTAGCGAGGTTACTATCTTCGACTTTTTCCCCCTTGCCATACTCAAATAACGGGCAATTTCATCTAAAATAATTACTGTGGGTTTATCCTTAATTAAAACTTCCATTACCGAAGTGCCGGGGCTTAAAAAGGTGAGATCGCTTTTTTGTAATAATTGATAACCTTCCACACCGCCAATTTGATAAGCAATTTCCCCCCAAAGACTATAAGTAGTAACTCCTGTATCTTGATGAATAACGCCATTTTGGGCATCTAAATCTCGCCCATCGATGGCGGCAACTTGTATTGGTTGAGTGGGAATAATCTCTAAGTCAGTAAATCTGTCTAAACCCTCAATCTTACGCCCAGATTTGGCAATATGCCAGATGGCGATTTCATCGTGGGTTTTACCACCCCCAAAACTGGTTTCTAACCGTAAAATGGGCGCACCGCTACCCCTACCACTCAAACGGGTAAATACTTCTCGAATGAGAGATACATGATTTGATCTTGAGAATATTTGATCAAAAAATAGTGGGTCTAAAACTTTGCTAAGTTCTTTTTTTAAATTAATTGTATATACACAAGAAAAGGGGTTTAAACCCCTTGTTATCAAAATTTGACTGTTGATCATCTCATAATTTTGATAATATTGCATAAATACTGTTTAAAAAGTAATAATTTTATGTATGGTAACTTACTAGAAATTGATTTATCTTCACTATTAAAATTTATTAGTAATCAACAAAAATCAGGTTCTCTTTTAATAGAAGAAAAAAATGATAATTCTGATAATTTAATTACTTATTATTATATAATTTTCTTTGATTTAGGTAAAATAATTTATGTAGCTGATGCCCATTCTTTTAACTCACATAGACTGTTAGAGTATTTGAGTTATTATAACTTATCCAGTGAAATTAAGTCTTTACAAAAAGATATTAAAAGTAATAAAAGTTTAGTGGAATATGAGCTAGTTATCTTATTATTCAAAAACAAAATACTTGATTATCAGAACATTAAAAAGATTATTAATTTAATTATCAAAGAAGTTCTAGGTAATATAATTAGTTTACATCAAGGTAATTTTACTTGGCAAGAAAGCTCAAGGATACATCCTGTTATCAACACTTTTGATGTAGATAATTTAATTTCAGCTATACTAAAATCAAAACAAAAATGGTTAGAAAATAAGTATTTTATACCGAGTTCTTACCATGTGCCAAAAATTAGTAGTCCATATTTTACCTATGAACTTATTTTGAAAGAGTTAAAAGAAAAAATTGATGGAAAAAACTCTTTGTTAACCATTAGTCGCACAAATCATGATGATCTAGGTAATCTCAGCGCCCTCCTCTCCCCTGCTGTTAAAATGGGTGATATAATTATGATTGAACCCATTAAATGGGAAAGAAATCATCAAATCGTATCACAAACTGTTAATATTATTGCTTTAATTGATAATATTGATTTGGGTATAAATTTAAAACAAAATAGTTTATCAACTAACTATAATTTATTATTAGTTAATAGTTTTTCACGGGGTTTAGAATTAATTATCAAAGTTAAACCATCTTTAATCATTTGGGCGTTAAAAGAAGATATAATTAATCATTTAGAATTTATTAGTATGGTCAAAACTTTTCCTCATTTACAAGATATTCCTATTATCATAGCTACAGAAAATTATCAGTTTCAAGATAACCTAAATAGTAAGGTGAAGGGCGCTGGAGAGTATATCTTATCTGAAGATTTATTAAAGATTTTTCCAAAAATTATTAATAAGTATTTATTTATTTAGGCTTTGTTGAAAAAGGGATGAGGTGAGGGAAAATTTAGAATGAAGAATTTAGAATGAAGAATGCAGAAACAATAGTTTTCTAAATTCTAACTCTTATTTTTAGTATTTTTGATAATTGCATGAATAATAGCAATTAATTCATTTGATTCAACTAACAGAGGAATGAGTCTTGGTTCTAGTTATTTCTCTGTTGCAACTAATATTTTTAACCAATAGTTTGTTTCTCTCGCTTCTTTTAGTGAAATACTTGCTTTATGAATAAAATCTGCTTTACTTTCTGCGTTTTGTGCCTCTTGAAGATTAGCACCAATAGATGTTCTCGACCTTATTAACTGTTTACTTAAATCAGAACCTGTACCACTATTTTTTCTCAAGAATTTACAAAGATTTACTATTCTTATACTAAAATTTAAAGTTCTTTCTTGTATATCTCTTTGACCCATTTTATTCTAAATTCTAAATTCTAAATTCTAAATTTTCCCTATCTCAATCAATAATTTATTATACTCAAAGTGAAATAAACCTAAATTTTTATGAATCAACTAAAAAAATATCGTCATTGGTTAATCGTTATTGTCGTCACAATTATTATTTCAATTTCCAATCGTGGTTTTGTTCTTGCACAACCCGTTAGCCATTATACTGATTTACAATATCCCCCCCTGCCCGAAATTCAACTACCTGAATATGAGCGTTACACTCTCTCTAACGGTATGGTAGTGTATTTAATGGAAGATCATCAATTACCTTTGGTGACAGGAAGGGCGCTGATACGTACAAGTAGTACAGTCGAACCAGATAATTTACGAGGTTTGGCAAATATTACGGGTAATTTGATGCGCACTGGTGGCACAAAAAACTACACTAAATCAGAAATTGATGGTATTTTAGAGCTTAAATCAGCTTCCGTTGAGTCTGCCATTGGTCTTAATTCTGGTAGTGTTAGTTTTGATAGTCTTAGTTTTGATCTCCCTATTGTATTTGATTTGTTTACGGAAGTGTTACGCTACCCTGTTTTTAATGAGGATTTCCTTGACTTTGAAAAATCTCAGGTGAAGGGCGCTATTTCTCGCCGTAATGATAACCCCGGTAATATTGCCAGTCGAGAATTTCGTCAGTTAGTTTATGGGGAAAATAGTCCTTATGCTCGTAATGTGGAATATGCTACGGTAGATAATATTAGTCGTGATGATGTAATTAATTTTTATGGGCGGGATGTGCGCCCTTCAAACATCATATTAGGTATCGTGGGGGATTTTCAACCCCAACAGATAAAACAATTAATCGAGAGTAAATTCGCTGATTGGCAAGTTAATTCTACCCCGGCACTAACTTCCGTAGCTACTCCCACCCAAGCTACTGACGGGGGAATTTATTTAGTTGATCAACCCCAGTCAACTCAAAGTAATATTTTATTGGGGCATCTTGGCGGTAAGTTAAGTGATGCTAATTATCCTACTTTAACTGTTATTAATGGTATTTTAAATGGTTTTGGCGGTAGATTACACAATGAAGTGCGCTCGAAACAAGGTTTAGCTTATTCTGTATATGGTGTGTGGAGTGCTAATTATGATTATCCGGGAATATTTATTGCTGGAGGGCAAACTAAAACGGAAAGTAGTGGCGATTTTATCAAAGCAATTAATACGGAAATTGAGCGTTTACGCACTGAAAAAATTACTCCTGCTGATTTAGATTATGCTCAAAATTCTATTCTTAATTCTTTTGTTTTTCAGTTTCAAACTTTGTCGCAAACTCTTTCTCGTTTGTTGACTTATGAATATTATGATTATCCTCAAGATTTTATTTTCGATTATCAAAAACAAGTTAAAACTACTACCATAGAAAATGTTTATCAGGTGGCACAACGTTATTTAATGCCTGAAAAAATGGTTACTTTAATTGTCGGTAATGCTGAAGTAGTTAAACCAAGTTTAGAGAGTTTTAATCAAGAAATTAATTTAATTGATGTGAGTATTCCTAACAATGGATAATTGACAATGGATAATTGATAATTATTAACCTATCTGTTAATTCATAATTCATCAATCTTTTTTCTCTCTTTCCCATTTCAACCACTAATATCAAGTCCCCTTGATCAGCCGAAGGCTGCCGCTGCGCGATCACTTATAAATCAATTAAAAACAATCTTAGTTCAATTTATTGAACGAGGTACCGTTAGCCGTGTAATTCATTACACGGTGGGTAAATTGCGAAGATATAATCTATTTGTAACTAATTATCCGAACCTAATATAATTTATTACACTCAAAGCAAAATAGCCAATATAATTATGTTAATTATTAAAACTATTAAAGAATTAAAATCAGCATTAACAAAAGTATCTAATCAAAACAAAATTGGTTTTGTGCCGACGATGGGCGCTTTACATTTAGGGCATGAAAGTTTAATCAAAAGAGCGAAATTATCAACTGATTTTGTGGTAGTAAGTATTTTTGTTAATCCTTTACAATTTGGCAGAAATGAAGATTTAGAGCAATATCCACGCACTTTAGAAAAGGATCAAATAATTTGTCAAAATTTAGGAGTTAATTTATTATTTATTCCTTCAGAAATAGAAATGGATACTTTGAAAAAAGACCCTACTTTTGTAGTGCCACCCCAAGAAATGATGTCGGTAATGTGTGGTAAATATCGCCCCAATCATTTTCAAGGAGTAGCAACTATTATAGTTAAGTTATTTAATTTAATTCAACCTCAATTCGCTTTTTTTGGTCAAAAAGATGCCCAACAAGTGGCAATTATTCGCCGTATAGTTGAGGATTTATTTATCCCTGTAAAAATTATTAGTTGTCCTATTATCAGGGAAAAATCAGGATTAGCATTAAGCTCTCGTAATCAATATTTATCACCCCAAGAAAAACAAATTTCTACACAAATTTATAGTAGTTTAATTAAGGTAAAAGAAAGTTTTTTACAAGGAGAAAGAAACAGCGCCCTCCTCCTCAATCTTATCCGTCAGGAATTAGATAAAGCGCCCTTCTTACAATTACAGTATCTCAGTTTAGTTGATGAAAAAACGTTACAACCATTGACGAAAATTATCGACTCAGGTTTAATAGCTATAGCGGTTTATTGTGGTACAACCCGTCTAATTGATAATCTTATTTTAACTGTGAAAAAACCAACTATTGCCATTGATGGCCCTGCGGGCGCTGGAAAGTCCACCATTAGCCGACGACTTGCCCAACAACTGGACTTATTATACCTCGATACGGGGGCGATGTATCGCGCCATTACTTGGCTGGTGATGGCTAATAACATCCCTGTGGATGATGAAAATAGCATCAAGGATTTAATTGCTGAGGCTAACATTGAATTATTGCCCAATGATGACTTAACACAACCTGTCACCGTAAAAGTCAATGGAAAAAATGTGACTACCGCTATTCGCACTCCGGTAGTCACCGCCCAAGTTTCTCATGTTGCTTCGCAAAAAGCTGTACGAGAAAAATTGGTTAAGTTACAAAAAAACTACGGTAATGAAGGAGGTATCATCGCCGAAGGTCGTGACATAGGTACAAATGTATTTCCTGAAGCTGATTTAAAGGTATTTTTAACTGCTTCTGTTCATGCTAGGGCGCGGCGGAGGGCGCTGGATTTAGAAAATCAAGGGCAAACTAATATTGATTTAGCACAATTAGAAAAAGACATCGCCCACAGGGATTTTTTAGATAGTACCCGTGAAAGGGCGCCCCTCCAACAAGCCTCAGATGCTATCCCGATCAACACAGATGATTTGAGTATTGCGGAAGTAACTGAAAAAATCGCTCAATTAATTAGGGGTTGCTGAAAAAGTATTTTGGTGAGGAGAGGTGTCAGGTTTCGGGTGTCAGGTATCAGGTGAAATGCTCATAAGTCAAAGACTTTAGCATAACTAGACATTGGAGAATTTCACAGTAAAGGTTTAATTTCCCTGATGGCTTGAGAATTGCCTCTAGCTTCATAAAGATTCAAAGCCTTAGTTAACATTTCGTTGCCTTCTGCCAAGCGCCCTCGCTCTTTCAGTAAAAGCCCTAAACGGTGATAACCATAAGGGTTTTGGGGTGCTAATTCCACAAAGCGACGATAAGCAACAATGGCCATCATCTCATTATCTGTAGCCTCTAGGATACGGGCGATACTGCCTTGAGCGATAACCGACTCTGAATCTAAGGCTGATGCCCTTTGGTAGGCTTTTAAGGCTAAATCCCAATCTTCATTTTGTTCATAAAGCATCCCCATTTTTAAGACCACATTAACATCACTTAATATGGTAGGGGGTAAACTTTCAAGGTTTTTTAACCCTTCGGTAGCGTTACCTTGTTGAAAATAAGCGGTAGCTAATTTGACTCTCAAGTCGGTATTATCGGGAAATTTTTCTGTGGCTTCTTGCATAATTTTAATAGCGCCCTCCACATCACCCTGTTGATAAAGGGCGGTTGCCATCATATCGTAAGCAACAATATTACTGCCAGTTATTTCAACTACTTTATTGTACTGTTGTTGTACTTGTTCATAGTAGCCATTTCTCAATAACAGCACTCCCAAAGCGAGGTGATATTCAGCACTTTTGGGCTGTAGGGTAACAGCTTGAATGTAGGCATCAATAGCACGATCATCTTGCCCTGCTTGGGCTAAACTATAGCCCAATGCCCCATAAAAAATAGGGTTTTGAGGGTCAAGTTGAATGGCTTTTTGATAGGCTTCGGCAGATGCCGTATAATCCCCATTACTAGCATAGACATAGCCGATTCCTGAAAAGATACGAGCATTGTCTTGATCAATTTGTGACGCTTTTTGGTAAAGGCGAAGGGCGCTGGTTAAATCCCCTTGCTCTAAATATTTTCTGCCCTGAGTGATAAGGTTATATAATTCTTGTTTTTGCTGAAAATTGAGCTTGGCTATCTTTTGTTGTGCCAACACCCCAGTATCCCAAGTAATGACTCCTATAGCGCCCACCAGCAAGGAGATAATTAGTTGAGTTGCTGTTTTTTGCTTCATTGGCTTTCACCTCATTCTGCTTAAATTAACGAATCTTAATAGTAACAGATGATTTTTAAAATTGCCAATATTGCCAGTGGAAAGGGAGAAAGGGAAGATAAAATTTAGAATTTAGAATTTAGAAAATAATTCCTTCTGCATTCTGCATTCTACATTCCTTCCATTATCAATTATCAATTTATTTTAGTACTGCTGTTCTGAAAATAGACTAAAATAAAGTCTATGGAAAAAAGTAGTAATCAAAGAAAAATGGAACGTTTAACCCCTGCACAACAAGAATTATACGATTGGATTGTAGAATATATCAATATCAATAAATACTCTCCTTCCATTAGAGAAATGATGATCGCTATGAATTTACGTTCTCCAGCGCCCATCCAAAGTCGCCTAGAAAGGATAAAAACAAAAGGCTACATCGACTGGCTCGAAGGACAAGCAAGAACAATACAAGTATTAAGAAAGCAAAAAGGTTTACCTATTTTCGGCACGATTACCGCCGGAGGATTAGTTGAACCTTTTACCGATGAAACAGAAAAATTAGATATTTCCGCCACCCTCATGCAACCCAATTGTTTTGCTCTCAAGGTAGTAGGAGATAGTATGATTGAAGACTTAATCACGGAAGGGGATTATGTGATTATGAAATCCACGGCAGTGGCAAATGAAGGGCAAATTGTAGCAGCCCGAGTAGAAGGTCATGGTACAACTTTAAAAAGAATTTATTTTAATGGAGAAGAAGTAACCTTAAAGGCTTCTAATTCCAATTATGAGCCCATTAAAGTTCCCCTCAGCGCGGTGGAAATTCAAGGTACTTTATTTGCAGTATATCGTCTCGGTATCCGCTAAAATTGAGCAGACCTTTAAAAACTGTTTAATATAATGAAAGTTTGGCTAACCTTATTTTTCCTTCTGTTTGCGGTGGCTCAATTTTTTCTGTGGCTAAAAAATTTTATTATCCCCATACCCGGTTATATTTTTGGGGGGATATGTTTAGCCATAGCCTCTAATTACGAGAAAAATATTACGACCTTTTGCAATACCCAAATCCAAAAATTATTTCCCCATGACTAAAGAATCAAACCTCGTAGAAATTTATACTGATGGCTCTTGTTTAAATAACCCCGGTCCGGGGGGTTATGGTGTGGTATTACTTCATGGTAATCACCGCAAAGAGTTATCAGGAGGATTTAGTCGAACTACCAATAATCGTATGGAAATTTATGCAGTAATTGAAGGGTTGAGGGCGCTCAAAAAACCTTGTCAGGCTAATGTTTATACTGATTCTCAATATGTAGTTAACGCTATAACCAAGGGATGGGCGCGCGCCTGGCGACAAAATAATTGGCAACGCAATAAAAAGGAAAAAGCCAAAAATCCCGATCTTTGGGCAGATTTACTAGCATTATGTGAACTTCACCAAGTAAACTTTATTTGGGTGAAAGGTCATGCGGGAAATGTGGAAAACGAAAGATGTGATCGTCTTGCTTTTCAAGCAGCACAAGGGATAAATTTACCTCCTGACGTTAATTTTACTAATTAGGGGTTGCTGAAAAAGTATTGTGGTGAGGGGAGGTGTCAGGTTTCCGGTGAAATGCTTATGAATTAAAGACTTTAGCCAAATAGTTAAATCTACCAAAAAGACATAAAAAAAGAGTTGGACGTAAGCCGGGTTCTGTTCCTTGATAAAATCAAGGGGCAGTTATCTATCTAGGATGTTTGTTACCAAACACCTCAAGCGGTACACCAGAAGCGGAATCGGTAAAAGATCAACCGTCATTCCTTCGACCTTGCTTCCCACCGGGGTTTACCGAGCCAGCGCCTCTCGACACTGCTGGTGCGCCCTTACCGCACCTTTGCACCCTTACCTAACCAAAGATTAGGCGGTATTTTTCTGTGGCACTATCCTCACGCTCACGCGCACTGGGGGTTACCCAGCAAGTTTGATCTTTTGGAAGCCCGGACTTTCCTCAAGTTAAGGTCACAGGAAAATCTTAACTTGCAACTACCTCACCAACTCTTTTTCATAATCATCATTGTAACTGAGAATTTAGATTAATGGCGCTTCAACCAAAAAGATTTGATGCCAACATTTCTAGCGCCCCAATAATCTTCTTTGGCACTATCCCCTATATACCAAACCTCATCAGGACTACAGTTATTTTGTTTTAAAGCTGTTAAAAAAATTTGTGCTTCTGGTTTTGCTACTCCTGTTTGTGATGAGATGGTGACAGTTGAAAAATATTGACTTAATTGTAAATTATCCAATACTTGATAAATGCGACTGTCAAAGTTAGAAACAATGCCTAAGTCAATGTTATTATCTCGCCAATAATTTAAAGCGGGGATGACATCATCATAAATAAACCAAGGTTCTGCGGTGCTAAAATAATCGTAAAGTTCTTTAAAAAATTCTTCAAAGTTGTTAAATTCACTAATTAAATTAACCTGCTCAAAGGTTTCATAGGCAATATTTTGCCACCAATCATATTCTAATTGCTGTAGTATGGATGGGTTTTCCTGTGGACTAAAGGCAAGGGGAGGGGCGCTTTTAAAACTATCGTAAAAAGCAGTGTTGAGGATGTCTGCATCACCGTTAACTCCGTATTTTTGGGCAATTTCGGCATAAGCAAAACCGACATTATTTTTGATTCCAAAAATAGTTCCTACCGCATCTAATAAAATAAGTTTTGGCATAGTTCAATAACAAAGTTCATTTAACACACTTAATTGTAGGTTAAATCAGATAGTGTTAAGATCAACTGATTACCTAATTTTCCATAACTTTATCGTCAATGAGTCCCTTTAAATTATCAATCATGGATCGTTACATTATCAGGGAGTTAGTCACTCCTTTTTTATTTAGTGTGGCGATGTTTTCTGCTTTAGGGGTAGCCATTGGGACGATTTCTGACTTAGGGAATAAAGTTACTCAATCAAATTTACCGTTAATGTCGGCGGTGGAAATTTTTTTACTAAAAATTCCTGAATATATGGCTTATGCTTTGCCTTTTTCGGTGTTATTAACTGCTTTAATTAGTTATAGTCGTCTCAGTAAAGATAGTGAATTAATTGCTTTACAAAGTTGTGGCGTTGGTTTATTTCGTCTCATTTCTCCTGCTATTGCTTTTAGTTTAGTTATTACTTTGATTACTTTTGGTTTTAACGAATTAATTGTGCCTCAAGCTAATTTTCGCGCTACGAGTATTTTGGTTGAGAAGTTGAATGAAACTAGAAATTTTATGTTAAAGCAAGATATTTTTTATCCTCAATATGAAGAGGTTAAGCAAGAAAATGGCGAGATTAAAAGAGAGTTAAAAAGTATTTTTTATGCACAACAATTCAATGGGCGAGAAATGCAAAATATTACGGTCATTGAAACAGAGAATCATCAATTAGAAACTATTACAGTATCAGAGGTTGGGGCATGGGATAGTCAAGTGGAGAAATGGCATTTTTCTAATGGAGCAATTTATCAAATTAAAAGTAATATTGCCCAAATCACCAGTAATTTTTTTAATACTAAAAAGATTAATTTACCAAAAACTCCTTTAGATTTAGCCTCTCAAAGTCGAGACCCTTTTGAGATGAATATTAAGCAGTCTCTACAATATATCGAGTTGTTACGGGCGCTGGGTAATGAGAAGGATTTATTAATGTTTGAGGTGCGCACTGCCCAAAAGGTTTCTTTTCCTTTTGTTTGTCTTATTTTTGGTTTTACTGGGGCGGTGATGGGCGCTGGTTTTACTAATAATAAAGGGACAAGTTTTGGCATTACTGTTATTCTTGTTTTTGGTTATTATTTGATCAGTTTTATTGTGGGTGGTTTTGGTTTAGTGGGGATGTTAACTCCTACTATGTCGGCATGGATTCCTAATTTTATTTTTCTTTTAATTGGTGTTTATTTTTTGAAATATAATTAATTGGCATTGAAGATTCTATCTTCATTATAATCCTCTGCCCTCACCCCAACCCCTCTCCCGCAGGAGAAGGGAGTAATATTTGATAATAATTGATTAATGGTTAAAAACCTCTGAATTTTAGACTATAGCAGTTATTGTGACCATGAAATACAAGATGATCCCCCTAAATCCCCCTTAAAAAGGGGGACTTAAATACGAAAGTTCTATTATTCTTTAAAAAATAAAAACGCTATCCGATAAGAAATCAGATAACGTTTCCAAATTTTATATCCACAAGATGATAGTTGATTTGTTCTAGTTTTCTTCGCTTTTATTGCTTCTCTTTTTGGCAGTGGCAAAGCCCAATAAACCAAATACTAATAAACCGCCGAGGGCGCTGGGTTCAGGTACGTCAACCGCTGCTAATGCTCCAGTAATTTCTACTCTGAATCCCGGACTACCAGTAGCACCGAGAACTAACTGAGTAATGTTAGAAAATGAGCTATAGTTAGAGAAAGATGTCAAATCAAAACTGAATAAACCAGTAGCAGTTGCGGTTTGAGTTTGAGTTACACCGTTGATGTTTAAACCAAAATCGACATTAGGGGTAAGATCGGTAATGTTAAATTCCACAGAGTCGAATCCATCAAGATTGAGTCCAGTAGTATTCGTATAATTTAGACCAAAAACAGACCCTGCAGTCGTAGGTGATTGAGTAAAAGCAAGTCCACCTCCTGAGAAAATCTGTAAGGTTGCGTCTGCAAGACCACCAGTTCCCTTATCAACACCAGAAGTTCTATCCCCACCAAAAACACCACTTAATCCAGTTTGAGGAGAGGTTACAAGAGAACCATTAGAAGTTAATGGAGAAGGAGCAGTTGGATTTGTAAAGTTATCAATCGTGATTAGAGCAGCTGCCCCAGCGCCCGTCGCCGTTAACCCTATCATGGCAGTAGGGGCAATTAAGCCACTTACCAGAAGGGTAGAAAGAGTAGATTTTTTCATAATATTCCTTAGAATTATAAATTCCATTATTTATCCACTAATCCTAACTGAGTGTCAGAAATTTGTCAATAGATTTTATCTTAAACTTTTATATACTTAAATATGGTTAAATTTCATGAATATTTTTGAGGGCATTTTCTAAATCTTCAGTCAATTTAAAACTACTTTTACGGGGGGAATCATCACGATAATTGGCAACATTTAACCCTTGTCCAATGGTTACCGTCACGCTACAACCACGGCGAGGAAAATCCTCACTATATTTGACGCTCACAGGTAAAATGGTGATGGGCAAATCAGCTTTAGCTTGTGCCACATCAAGGGCGATTTTTGCCACTCCACGCTTGAGTGGTTGCACCGGCGCCCCTCGAAATATGCCACCTTCTGGGAAAATTACCACCATTTCCCCGTTACTCAATAATTCAAAACTATGGTTTAAGGTATGGGGCTGAGGGCGCTCGGTATTCACGGGAAACCCCCCCATTTTGCGAATATACCAGCCCTGTAAACCCTTCATTTCGTTGGCTGAGACCATAAAATGTAAATCCCTACCACTGCTTAACCTACCCACCGCATAAGGCACGATGAGGGCATCCCAACGAGCGCGGTGGGTGGGCGCTACGATGACAGCACCTGACCTCGGTATATGTTCCTGTCCTGTGATGATAATATTTTTGAAATAGAAAGGTAATATTAATTTTGCACCAAGATTATATACTATGGAACTTAGCCAAGGGGAAATTTGGGAGATAATGGGGACATGGTCAACAGTTGATTTTTCTATGGTGTTAATGCTCATATTTTTAATTAATTTTGTAGTTATTATTAGTTTAAATTTATGAGCAAAAAATAATCAGCTAATAGTGACACTATTTCGATTGTCAAATACTAATTACAAGTTAAATTTTTACGGTGAAGGGCGCTATACTTAAGTATGTCAATTTTTGATGAAGAAAAGATTGAAAGGGACAAGGGCAAAGGGCAAAGGGAAGATAAAATTTAGAATGTAGAATTTAGAAAATATAGCAATTATTACGAAAATTAGGCACAAGACGATTGCGCCGTGCCATATATGATCCCCCTAAATCCCCCTTAAAAAGCAGGGGATTTTCAAAGTCAGGATCAAAATTGATTTGTTTTTGACAAGAAGACAATATAAGGATGATCCCCCCCAACCCCCCTTAAAAAGGGGGGAGATTCAGGGAGACAGGAGGATTTTTTACTATTAATTGATTTATTAGTAGTTAAAAACCTCTGAATTTCAGATTATTGGCTAGTTTGAGAAACTAACATTTTTGAGAATGAAAACGCCCTGCTTAAAAAGGGGGACTTGAGAAGAATAAATAAAAGAGTTTAATTTATTAAACGGCATCATGGTAGCCGTGAAATTTATTGCACGGCGGTGAAGGGCGCTAGTATTATGATTGTAAGATAGGACGGAGGGCGCTTGTTGTTTTAAGTGCATAATTGTCCATTACCCTCACGATTCCACCTTTCCCTCAAATCGTACTAGACAGTTTCAGCCATTTGATAACGATTGGTTAACTTGTCCAACTGCTGTACTAACAAACTGAGGAATAAACCCACATCGGTGACGATGCCCACGGATTCCACTGAACCACGATCACTTAATTTAGTGACAACGGCAGGGTTAATATCCACACAGACTAATTTCACACCAGCAGGAGTCATATTACCGACACCGATGGAATGTAACATACTAGAAAGCATCAAAATCATGTTAGCGCCCTTAATCAATCGAGCGTATTCGGTTTGAGCTTTAATTAAATCCATTTCAGTATCAGGAAGAGGACCATCATCACGGATTGAACCAGCGAGGGCAAAGGGGATATTATTTTTCACGCATTGATACATTACCCCTTTAGTAATTAAACCCTGTTCAACGGCATTAGCGATACTACCAGCGCCCCTCACCATATTAATCACTTTGAGGTGATGACGATGACCACCACTCACAGGCATACCTTTGCGCATATCCACACCCAAGGAAGTACCCATAACGGCTTGTTCCATATCATGAACTGCGATGGCATTGCCCCCTAAAAGGCATTGTACATAACCTTCCTCAATGAGACGAGCGAGATGCACAGAGCCACCGGTATGAATGACCACAGGACCGGCTACCACCGCCACTTTGCCCCCTTGAT
Source organism: Cyanobacterium sp. T60_A2020_053 (assembly GCA_015272165.1). NCBI lineage: Bacteria > Bacillati > Cyanobacteriota > Cyanophyceae > Chroococcales > Geminocystaceae > Cyanobacterium > Cyanobacterium sp. T60_A2020_053. Next base: position 16,044 of record JACYMF010000066.1, on the reverse strand, counting down.
CTCGAATGTGGCGCATTTCCCAAGCAATTTGTTCGACTAATAATTCCACGCGCCTTTCACTGGATACCCCACCACTCATAAAGCTAAACTCTTGAGTTTGATTACGCTTATCCCTAGCTTGGGTAGCGCGCACCGTGCGGATACCTTCCACCCCAATAACTACTTGTTCACCTACTTCTAAATCTCTTAATAGTTTACAAGTGGCAGTAACACCTTTTTCCATTTGTGTTACGACAATAGCTCCATCCATTCTTTGATTAAAGACTTTTTCCCAGCGCCCGTTAACCCTGACCTCAGTGGGGTAAATGGTGGTGACGTAGAAATCATCGGGAGACACCCCAGCTTTAACGACAGTAACTAAATTAGCGTCAGATTCTTCATCAGGGGTAGAAACTGCACCGAGATCAATTAATTGAGTGATGATGTCTTCCATAACCTCGGCGGAGGGCGCTGAAATTCTCACCTCAGCACAAGAAGGGCTTTGTCTTTCAATACCTAAATTAAAATTAAGCACCTTGAAACTACCACCCTCATGGACAATTAAATCTAAAGCACGATTCATCATACCAGTATCGAGTAAATGTCCTTCCATTTTAATGACTCGACTTTGTACCAATACATTAGCGTGAACATCCTCTACAATAGGCTCTGTAACCCTTAGCGTAAGACATTTAGCAGCGCCCCCCGCCTTGAGAAATTCCGTCAAAGAAGTTTGCACCACTTTAAAACCTTTTTCGGTAATACGGCGCTCTAAATCTTCGGTAATTTTATTCATAATGACCACATCATTGATGTTGACGGCATTACAAGCAAAATTGACCGCATTAGGTTCATCAACTACGATGCGCTTATCTTCAGGAACGCGCATCTCGATCAAATGGTTAGAATAACTATCAAAGGCTTCAGGATAATAGAGTAAATAACCACCACTGAGAGGACAAAAACAAGTATCAAGGTGATAAAAACGGTTATCAATTAACCGCAAAGATAATACCTCTGTATCTAACCAACGGGCGATATAAGGGTGAGAATCTAATTCTGAACGGAAACCATAACCAGCCCATAACCAGCGCCCTTCCCGATCAAATAACGCATCCCCAGCGCCCTCAAACGGTAAATCTTTGGGCAATTCATAAACAGTAAAGCCATTTTGCTCAAACCAAGCCTTAAAATAAGGCTCTTCTCCCTGTCTTTCGGGGTGATAAAAACGACTTAACACCACATTATCCCCTAAGACTAAACCAGCATTAGCTGTAAACACCATATCGGGAACGCCTTTTTCTGGTTTCACTAAGTCCACCACGGCATATTCTTTAATGATATGGTGTAAATTTTGCCACTGTTCTACGGCTTTTTCTTGACTAGATTTATGGATATTTCCTTCCATCCATGGATTAATCACATAATCAACATCGTAATGATCTGGAGCGCACATTAAAATACGAATATTATCACTCATAAAAATTCTTTCTCTCTAAGATTGGTAAACTTATTGGTTTTATTACCATAATGATTACTTATAGGCAACATCAAATTATACCTTGATTGCGGATCATGATTCTGTATCATAGCTATGTCATGTCAAGGTTTGATGAACAATGAATAATGAATAATGAATAATGAATAATTGAGAGCCTCGCAGACTAAGAAAGGAAGATATTATCAGAAATAAATCATTTGCTTTACTGTGCGCCTTGCAAATATCGCACATTGTTTGCGATAGTCTATACTAAAATAAAATCCTCTAAGTTAATTACTCATTGTCCATTGTCCATTATCCATTATCAGTAGTGCCGATGGCTTGTTGAATATTAGTAAATCCAGCGCCCTCCACCTTAGCCTCTACACCTTGCAAAATATCTTTAACAGACCAAGGACCTTCATATACCCAACCGCTATAAAATTGTAAAAGGGAAGCACCAGCAGTAATTTTTTCCCAAGCATCTTCAGCGTTGAAAATTCCTCCCACACCGATAATGGGTAACTTGCCGTTAGTTTGCTGATAAATGAATTTAATAATTTCCGTAGAACGTTGTTTGAGGGGTAAACCACTGATACCGCCGTTTTCTTCCGTAATGGCTTTGCCTGTGGCTGGAAGAATTTTGGTGGTTAAATTCTCTCGACTGATGGTGGTATTAGTAGCTACGATACCCGCTAAATTATGAGCCATAGCTAGGTCTAAAATAGCCTTAATATCATCATAAGTAAGGTCGGGGGCTATTTTGATCAAAATTGGTTTATCCCCTTTATTTTCGCTTTCCAGCGCCCTCAGAATGGGTTTTAACTGCTGGGTACTTTGCAAATCTCGTAAGCCGGCAGTATTAGGAGAGCTAACATTGATCACAAAATAATCAGCATGGGGACGTAGTGCATTAAAACTACCAACGTAATCTCGGTCTGCTTCACCAAGGGGAGTAATTTTAGATTTGCAGAGGTTGATACCGATAGGAATGTTACGGGGGTGACGTTGCCAAGTGGCTTGAAGTCGTTGGGCGATGGAGTGCGCCCCTTCATTATTAGCGCCCATGCGATTTAACAAAGCGCCATCAGCTTGTAAGCGAAACATTCGGGGTTGAGGGTTGCCATCTTGGGCATGGAGAGTGACAGCACCCAACTCCGCAAAACTGAAGCCAAAACTAGCCCAAATTCCAGCGCCCATACCGTTTTTATCGAATCCCGGTGCTAAACCCAAGGGATGCTCAAATTGTAAACTCCATAATGTTTGTGATAGGCAATCACTATGATATTGAAACGTTTTTTGGAGGGCGCTAATGGTGGTATTAGCCCAAAATTGATGGCGATTTTGTTCAATTTGCCCTAGTATTTTTAAACTGGTGACGTGCGCTGTTTCTGGATTTTTGCCCAAAGATGCGAAAAATAAAGGGTAAAGAGGGCGTAAGGTATCTAACATTGAATGATGAATTATGAATGATGAATGATGAATTATGAATTATGAATTATGAATTATGAATTATGAATTATGAATTATAATCCCCCTGTCTCCTCTTCTCCCTTTCACCCCTTCACCCCTTCACCCTTTCACCCCTTCACCCTTTCTCCCTTTCACCCTTTCTCCCTTTCACCCTTTCTCCCTTTCACCCTTTCACCCTTTCTAAGCAGAAACTAAAGAAACGAGAGGGTTAGGAATAGAGGCGGAGGGCGCTTCAAATTGCCCAGTAATCACATATTCCAGACGTAATTTAAGAAAAGTAATCCACTGTTGGTTAACAGAGACTACCGCCGCCGCTGGTTGTGGACATTTATTTTTTACTTCCGCTAATTCGGGCGCTTCTAAAAAGGCTGGTTGTTTAATAAACCAAAAATCAATTTCTTTATTTTTTTCTTTGTAGTCTCTTTCTTTTTCTTCTAAAATCTCGTGAAGATTTTCATTATCACTGGTTAAAAACTGCTCACTGGCGACAAGATAATAATAAGTAGTCATAACAATTTTTTAATAATTTTTTTCTCAATATACATTTTACCGAAGTTCCATCTAAAAATCTCTGCTACTACAGATTAAAGCAGACAAGTCCTCAAATTAGCTACTTTGGCGACGGGCGCATCCTTATTTCCCTCTGCTTGTCGTGCTATTAAGCCCATTGCTAATGAAAAGGTAACAGCACAGTCTTCCCGTGTAATATCAAGTTCGGATAATCACTTATAAAACAAAGTCTGTATTTTGACTTTTCAGCAGATATTTAATTATAACTGTTTAAGCGAACCTGATATAATTCATTTGCTTAATGCCAATTTGCTTTATGTAATACAAAAAGCATTCTTTTGTTTTCACTCAAATCAAACTCTTTTGTTACATCCACTAATACCAAACTAAATATCTTGGCATTTACTTTCGGTAGTAGCCACCAGTAGGTTTCTGCCGATTCTGGATGTATAAATCTATATATCCATAACCATTGATATTTTTGTTGAACTCTTGCTCTTGCTATGGGTTGCTCCATCTCTGATACCCATATTCGTCTTAACATAGAATGTCATCCTATTCTATGTTCGTCCATACACCATAGTTCAATTTCTGCTGAGGGATATTGATATTGTCTGATGTCTAAGTCTGTTTGAAGTTTTTTCCATTGTTCTTTTTCCCCCATCACTTTCTTTGTGATTTGAACGAGGTACTCTCAAACCATAAGTCATTCCTTTTAAAATTTCCCAGCCTTGATGATGACTAATGTTTTTTTGAACAGCGATACTTTTGAGAAGTGTCAACTTCGTCTCAGTATTTTCCTATAAAAATTTATTGCTGATTTAGAGCAAATTTTAGATGAAAATTGGCTACCCTAAAAAAAAATTACCTATTTTTCAAACATTCTTCAACGTAAGCTATTAGTTCTTCTTTTGTCATCATTTTAATCTTTTTTAATTCTTGTTGATTATTAATTGCAAATAAATTTTTTTCGGTACTATTTTCCCCTCGATAATGTTGTAAGTGAACTAAAGCCCCTTTGATACGTCCAATCTTATAATCTAGTTTACAAAATCTTTCAATTAATTCATTATCTTCCCAACCATAAGAAACAAAATTTTCATTCATCATTCCCCCCTTGAAAAAAACTTCCCGATTGAAAAATACTGCACCGCCAACAGAATCTCCTTGATGAAATTGAAACATAGATGAGAGAAGTTTTGACAATTCATACTCCTGTTTAATCAAATCCTCATGGAATGCTCGAGGTAAATCCGTAAAAATTCCCCCATAAGGATAAACCATGTCTAATTTACCCTCTTTAATCACCTGACAAGCTGTTAAGATTTGTGATGGCTCAACCAGTGCATCTGTATCCCAAATCACGATTATTGGTGTTTCAGCTAGTCGAGCTAATTTATTAAGTATTTTTGTTTTATGTGTATAAATACTACTTGTTTGGTAATGATAATACCTAACTTTCTTTTCAAGATATTGTAATTGAGGATAATGAGATTCTTCGCCCACTATGATATTGGTGTCAAAATGATGCTGTAAAAAGTCAATAGATAGATTAATATTTTTCTCTCTATCAGGATGATCTATTCTCACTGGAATTAGAAAAGTTACCTCCTGTAGATCACGATTATTTTTTAATTTGTAAAAGTCAGTAGCTATTACTTTAATTTTATATTTGGTATTGGTAAAAAAGCGATATAAAGAATACATTAGACCACCTTAAAAGTTAATTATGATTAAATTCTATAATGTTTATGGTATCAAATGCCTTTGATGATCTCGTTTAATCGGTCGGAAAAAAATACATATTTATCCTCTGCTATTCGTTTATTTTTATTCATCATCTCAAGTCGTTTAAAATAATCTTCAGGGGTAAGAGAGTCTAAAATAGAAGCTAATTCTTCTTGATTAGAAAAAGTGATAATGCCATCTGAGTCAAAAAAATCATCAATATTCGGGCATCCCCAATAAATTGGCACAGTATAGGAAATGAAACAATCGATAATTTTTTCAGTAAAGTAATTAGTCTCTTGACTATTTTCAATGGCGATATGAAACATTGAATCTATGAATAAAGGAATCTTTGACTCAATTCTGTTTTGAGGAAACAATAATTCATAAGAACGTTTTTTTTCAATTATATTTGTTATCTGATGGCGTAATTTATGACCCGGTAAAAGTCTTTTTTTACTCTTGATAAAACTTAGTTTAAATGTTTTTTGATTACTAAAAATATTTTTATAATCTTTTCTTGTGATGTCTATATACCCATTTGTATCAGAAACATTAACTTGTCCTTTCTTATTAGCCAACACCCAACAAGTCCCAAAACAAAATAATTCAGAGTGAGAAATTTTATTTAAAATAATTGGATCAGATGAATATATCTTTGCAAAATAATCAGCATATTTAATAATATTTTTTTGGATATTATTTAGCTTTATTGGCTCACAGCTATTAATTAATATTAATTTATCATAATCAACTATATCTATAAAAATCTTCCACAAAAAATAACCAGAGGGAGGATCAATAATAAATTTTATTGATTTAGATGTTTTAATTAAATTATTTTCAAGAGTTTCAATTTCTTGTGATGATCTAAAAAAAGAAGCAATTTTAGCTGTGGGTAAGAGTTTTGTTTCTACTCGTGATTTTTTACAAAAAAAACTAACTAATCGACCTATATAGTGAAACATTGAGCATAATTAATTTAATTATTTAAAACGATGAAATATCAGTCGGTGATATTCAATAAAAAAAGGGTTAAATTAATAACCCTTTTTTCTTTTATTTAAACTTCACTAAGTTTAAGGTCTCTCAAACCGTTAATATCAACCTCAATGGAAGGTCCCATGGAAGAAGAAACAAACACACTGCGCCAATAGCGCCCTTTAGCGCCCGACGGGCGCTGACGATCAACAGTTTCTTGTAAAGTTTTCAGATTAGTTAATAAATCCTCAGCACTAAAAGAAGACTTACCAAACATAACGTGAACAATCCCTGTACGATCCGCTCTAAACTCCAATTTACCAGCTTTAAACTCATTGATAGCCGAAGGTAAATCAGTGGTAACAGTACCACCTTTGGGAGAAGGCATCAAACCTTTAGGACCTAAAACCCGACCTAATTTAGCGATTTTGGGCATCATGTCAGGGGTAGCGATTAACACGTCAAAATCCATCATTCCCTTTTGGATTTCCTCGATCAAATCTTCCTCACCGAAAATATCAGCGCCTGCCACCTCAGCTTCTTTAACCTTTTCACCACGAGTGATCACAGCCACTCGCACGGTTAAACCAGTACCTTTGGGCAAACTAACAGTAGTTCTCAACTGTTGATCCGTATATTTAGGATCAATGCCTAAACGGATATGTACTTCCGCACTTTCATCAAACTTAGTGGTAGCAGTTTCTTTCAATAACTGCAACGCTTCCAACGGTTGATAAGCTCTCGCTTCAACCTTGGCTAACGCCTCTTTGTATCTACGACTTAACTTTTTACTCATTAATGTGTCTCCTTGGGTAAATTAACGAAGTTTGCACTTCTCCCCGAAATTATGTTGATAATTGGGTTAAATTCTATTCAGCAATGGTAACGCCCATATTACGAGCAGTTCCAGCGATAATATTCATAGCCGCTTCAATGTCATTTGCGTTTAAATCAGGCATTTTAGTTTGAGCAATTTCTCTCAACTGATCCTGAGTAATTTCCGCCACTTTGACTCGGTTAGGTTCTTTTGAACCAATTTGAATTCCGGCCGCTTTCTTGATTAAAACTGAAGCTGGAGGAGTTTTGAGAATAAAAGTAAAACTACGATCCTCATATACCGAAATCTCCACAGGAACAATCATGCCGGGCTGATTAGCCGTTTGAGCATTATATTCCTTACAAAACATCATGATATTAACCCCATGTTGTCCTAAAGCAGGACCGACGGGGGGCGCTGGGTTCGCCTTACCAGCCGGTAAAGCTAATTTGATTAATGCAACGACTTTTTTTGCCATCGTTTCTTCCTTTTATTTTATCCTTGTTTTTCTACTTGACTAAATTCCAATTCCACAGGGGTATCACGACCAAAAATCGACAATAAGGCTTTAAGTTTATTTTTCTCAGCGCTTACTTCAATTACCGCTCCTGCAAAATCCTTAAATGGTCCACTGAGTACCAAAATTTGGTCTCCAATAGCCATATCAATTTTCACCACTGGTTCGGCTTCGTCCATTTGCTTAAAGATGCGATCCACCTCAGTACGAGATAAGGGCAATGGCTTGACATGACCTCTACCTCTACCCACGGGGCGTTTTTGTTCAGCGCCCACAAAGTTAATTACATTAGGGGTATTTTTTACCATTTGCCAAGCATGATCATCTAAGATCATTTCTACTAAGACATAACCGGGTAATACCTTTTCATCACTTTGATAGCGACTGCCATCTTTGCGAATTTTGACGCTAGGACTTTGGGGGATACGAACCTGTAAAACTCGGTCTGCTAAATCAAAACCGTTAGTTCTTTGTTCAATATCAGTTTTAACTTTTTTTTCACACCCAGCTGACACTTGTACGACATACCAGCGTGGTTTGCCAACGGCAACTGTTTTTACCTGTTCGGAATCATTTTCTGAGTTTAAACCCATTAAAACACCTTCCCTGCTGACCAGCTAAATATGTTATCCATGAGATAAATCAATGAGGCAACTAATATTACCATCAAAATAACCGCTACAGATTCGCTTAAAAGCTGTTGGCGAGACGGCCAAACCACTTTTGCTAATTCTTGTTGAGTTTCTTTGATAAATGTTGATTTATCGACTTTTTTATCTTGATCGTTTTGCTTGATAGTTTCTTTACTGTTAGTCATAGAAATTCCTAATGAGATTACGTATTGATTCGCGATTGAATCTCTATTATAGGCTCTCTGAAGCACAACAATATTAACCTTTTTAGCCAACACGTCCTAGAGGACTTGAACCCCTGACATTTGGTTTTGGAGACCAACGTTCTACCAACTGAACTAAGGACGTATGTCTTAATACTATAACTGACTTTTAGTTTATTTGTCAAGTATTAAACACTACAACCATGAAGGCTGTAGTTGGTGTGAGTGGTTAATCATGCTCTTCAGACCATGTCAGAAACTACTTAGCTTTTGTTGCTTTGGGAGCTTTATCAATCGGTCGATCAAAACGCTGTTTAATGCGAGTTGCTTTACCGACTCGATCTCTGAGATAATAGAGCTTAGCTCGTCTGACTTTACCCCGACGAATAACTGTAATTCCAGCTACTTTGGGAGAGTGTAAGAGAAATACTCTTTCTACTCCTACGCCTTGGAATATTTTTCTGACGGTGATAGTTTCGCTGATACCACCATTGCGCATGGCGATAATTGTTCCCTCGAAGGGTTGTACTCTCTCTTTACCGCCTTCTTGGATGCGTACACCGACTTTTACGGTATCGCCGACATTGAGGGATGGTAATGAGCTTTTTTCTTTCAGATAATCCGCCTCGATGGACTGGATTATGGCTTTTGCATTTAGAGACATTGATTTTTATTTTGTCCAAAACTCACAATTCACCATCATAGCTTTTTTGGAGGGCGCTTGTCAATCTTTTTTTTGTTCATCAACTATGAGAAGGGGAGAAGGGGAGAAGGGGAGAAAGGGAGAAAGGGAGAAAGGGAGAAAGGGGAGAAGGGGAGGATTATTAGCAATTATCCATTGCCCCTTGCCCTTTTGATGACTCGAAAACGGGCTACGGATTGCACTAAACCGAAGGCTAGGAAGTTGGTCAGTAACGATGAGCGCCCGTAACTGAGCAATGGTAAGGGTATGCCGGTGATGGGCGCTAATCCGATAGTCATGGCGATGTTAACTACGACTTGAAAGATAATCATGGCTAACACTCCCACGGCAATCAATGAACCAAAATTATCTCGGCAGTTAGTGGCAATAACCACTAAACGCCAACACATGAGCCAGTATAAGGCTAAGAGTACCATAGCACCGATAAAACCAAATTGATCGCCAAGGGCGCTGAAAATAAAGTCGGTGTGTTGTTCTGGCACAAAATTTAACTGAGTTTGACTGCCTTGTAAAAAACCATGCCCCCTCATTCCCCCTGAACCAATAGCTATTCTGGATTGAATTAGATGATAACCCCCTCCTAGGGGGTCTTGTTCGGGGTTAAGAAATAGGGTGATGCGCGCTTTTTGATAGTCTTTTAGTAAATTCCACAGCGCCCCTCCCCCCAATCCAGCACCATAGTTAATGAATAAGACAAAAGTAGCCCATAAAGCTCGATCAGGTAAGGTAAACCATGCAATGAGTAACATTAAAACCACAAAAATTAACCAACTAGGCAAGAAAAGGTTAAAGAGAAAAGCAGAAAAAAAGGGCGACATCATCAATAGTATCCAACCAAGATTGGCATTAGCCCAATAAAACATCACGAGGGTAACGACTCCAAACACCAAGGATGTGCCTAAATCCGGTTGAATGAAAATTAAGCCCCAAGGTAAAATAACCACGGCGATGGCTTTAAAAATACTGGACAATCGAGAGGCATCTTCTTGATGCAGTATTGCCCCTAAAGTAATAATAATGCCTAATTTAGCGAACTCTGACGGTTGGACATTAAACCCAGCAATATTAATCCAGCGAGGGGCGCCGTTAACAGTAACACCAGCAAAAATAACAATTAACAGAGAAATATTAGTAATAATGTAAAGATACCAATGGGTATTGAGCAACAAATCATAACGCCACTGAGATATTCCCAGCATCAAAATAACCCCCACCGTCACCATTATCCCTTGCTGTATCCAGTTATCCCCCTGCTCTAATATCTGTGTACTATAAATAATAGTACACCCCAAAACACTGAGTAAGATTACTAAAAAATTTAAAAACCAATCTTGGCGCTGAATTACTTTCATCGATGGAGTATAAAAAGTATGCAATTATCTTAGCTTAACTTTCGTAGCGCTTTGGACATCTCCAAAAAATAACATCTTCTAATCGTATTTCAGGCTTCTAGCCGTAACAAAACTTACTCAATTTAGCCAAAAATCAAGGTTTGAGATTCTTCGTGAATAACATAATTTTTTCATTAATTTATCACAACTACCGTAGAAGAGCCATTAAAAATAATCTTAGTTCAATTTATTGAACGTAATCCCGTTAGCCGTGTAATTCATTACACGGTTGGTGTAGGGCTTGATATATTTGAGCAAAAATTTTATCAACAAAAAAACCCTCTGTTATCAGAAGGGTTTTAAGGATATTTGTCTGAGAAATTAAGCATCAAAATTACTATGCTTCGGTTTCTTCTTCATCTTTAGTAGGATAAACAAAACTGTTAGATTTACCAGTTAAAACCGACTTCCCTAGAGATAAAGCCTTTTGAGCTTGGATTCTAGCTTTTTTATTCCAATGTGCCTTACGTTGGTCTCTTTTTGATTTAGATGTTTTCTTCTTTGGTACTGCCATAATTCTTAGTAATTACTTATAGTAAATTTATGTATTTAGTCAACTTTACCATTTTAACCATAGTTGCCTAGCTTAACAAGCAGGGTGTTTTCAAAGTCAGGATCAAAATTGATTTGTTTTTGACAAGAAGACAATATAAGGATGATCCCCCCCAACCCCCCTTAAAAAGGGGGGAGATTCAGGGAGACAGGAGGATTTTTTACTATTAATTGATTTATTAGTAGTTAAAAACCTCTGAATTTCAGATTATTGGCTAGTTTGAGAAACTAACATTTTTGAGAATGAAAACGCCCTGCTTAACAAGGGGTTTAAACCCCTTGCCTTGAGAAACCATGAGAATTAACATTTAATATCAGCAAACACCTTCAATAAACGATCTCCCCAATATTTGACATCGTAGGTACTAACGGTTTTATACATTGCCTCCATACGCTGTTTCTGTTCCTCCTCAGACATATCCAAAGCCTGATCAATGGTACTATCCATAAGGCGCACGGAGTAAGGGTTAGTTAACACCGCTTCGGGTAACTCCACCGCAGCGCCCACAAACTCAGACAGTACCAATACGCCTGTAGTATCTTTGTGGGTACAAACATATTCTTTCGCTACGAGATTTAAACCATCTCTGAGGGGGGTAGTCCAACAAATATCTGCTGCTTTATAGTAGCAAAGTAAATCAGCAAAGGGAATGGGTTGAGTAAAGAGGATAATTGGTGTCCAATCTAAACGAGCAAAACGTCCATTAATTTGACCGACTAACTGTTCGATTTGATTCTGTGTCTCACGATATATTCTCATTCCAGCCGCCGGTTCGACACAACTCACCATAAAGTTTATCTTGCCGTGTAACTCAGGGCGACGCTCCAACAAGCGCCCGAAGGCCTCCAATTTTTCTTGGTTTCCTTTCACATAATCAATCCTACCAGCCGCAATAATTAATTTGCGTCCGTTTAACTCTGTGAGGATTTCTTCATATCGTGCTTGAGTTTCTGGTTTCTCTAATATTGAATCGATAAATTCAGGATTTGTACCCACAGGAAAAGCATCGATGGCGACTTCTTGCCCTTCATAGCCTAGTCTTGTTACCATTTCTGGTTCTGCCAATGCTGTTCCAGAGGTGGTAAAATGACCCGTTACATCTTCCCTTTTTAACACTTCCACGGGAAGTAAACTACGGGTGACATTAACGAAATTTTCGGCATAACGGGGAATATGAAAACCCACCACATTACAACAGAGTAAACTTTTGACAATTTCTTGGCGCCAAGGAAGAATATTAAAAATATCTACCGAAGGGAAAGGAGTATGATGGAAGAAAGCAATTCTGGCGTTAGGCTTCATTTCCCTGATATATTGAGGCACTAACCAAAGATTGTAGTCATGAATCCAAATCAAAGCATCTTCGGCAGCTTCTTCACAAGCCGCCTCAGCAAATAGCTTGTTAATATGTTTAAAATTTTCCCACTCTGATGATTCTGAGGTGAAATGGTAAGGGAAAGAGTGCAGAATAGGCCAAAATGCTTCTTTGGACGTGATATGGTAGAAATCTTTAACCTGTTGCTCTGTGAGCGGAACACGCACAACGCTATAGTTAGAATTATCTAAGTCCACATTAACAGTCCGTTGGAATACTTCCTGTTCTTCTGCTAAAATTTGTCGCCATGCAATCCATGTACCTTTATCTACATTATTGAAGAAACTTCTTAGGGTTGGTACAATGCCATTGGGGCTTTTTTTGTCTTGGTAAAATGTTTTACCATTTTTAATTACTTCGTCATAGGGTTGACGGTGATAGAGAATAACTAAAGATGATTTCATGTTTTTGTTTTTTGACATAGTTATAAAAGATTACGATGGAATTTATTACCGTTAATAATTTAGTTTTTGCTAGTAATAGTTTCCTAATAGTTCGTAGCTTCTCCTATATCTATCATCCGTGAAAGATAATCGTGGATGTCTTTTTTTCTTTTTTTCCTTGTTTTTGGTATTTTTTTCCTTAGATTTTGTAAATTTTAGCAAACCATTTTATTGAATTCGACAAATAATTGAGGAGAATTTTATTGACATTAACATGAATTATTATGACAATTGTTATTTAGATCACAATCAAGATAATGTTTAATAAACTGCCCTTAATGTTGCTTATTTTTTTGACTCTAATGGGGTCATAAATAAACACACTTAATGATAGCATAAAGAATTATATTTGGTCAATTTTTTATTTTCTGGATATTATTTTCTAGGTTTTTCATGAGTTAGTATAGAAGCCAAAAATACTTGAAAATAATCAGGCTAGAAGCCAGAAATACATTAAAAAGAGATATAGAAATTATTTATTCTATTGATTTTTGAGATAAGATAAAAGTAAGTTTTGATTGCAGTGGAACGTAAAGGATGACAGAAAAAACTCAAAAAAGATATGTTATCGGTGATATTCATGGTCATTATGATGCCTTATCTGGCTTGTTAGATGGTATCGCACCTAGTTCAGAGGATGAAATTTATTTTCTCGGTGACTTAATTGATAGGGGAAATCAAAGCGCCCAAGTAGTGAGTTTTGTGATGGAAAATAACTATCCCTGTCTGTTGGGTAATCATGAGGTGATGTTACTGGAATCCTTTACTGAAAATGGTTTAAACCATAGCGCCTTCCAATCTTGGCTACATAATGGTGGTTATCCTACCATTGCTAGTTATCGTAATAAAATTCCCCCCGAACATCTTGACTGGATGCGTTCTTTGCCGTTATATTTGGACTTGGGAGATTATTGGTTAGTTCATGCTGGATTAGACCCTTTAATGCCTTATCAGAAACAAACTTCGGATCAGTTTTGTTGGATTAGGGGTGATTTTCATGGTATCCCTAAGCCTTATTTTCAGGATAAGATTATTGTAATTGGTCATACTATCACGTTTACTTTTCCGGGTGTTAAGCCGGGTAAGTTGGTAAGTGGAGAAGGATGGATTGGTATTGATACGGGCGCTTATCATCATGGGCAGGGAAAATTAACTGCTTTAGAATTAAATGAGCAGATAGTGTATCAAGTAGATAGTTTTGGCAAAAAGTTTTCTCGCACCGCTTTTGATGAGATGGTGACAAAAATTAATCCGCAAAATTTATCTGCCAAGCGCTCGAAGTTGTTTTTTTAGGGATAATAGATCTCAAAATGGTTTGCCCTCACCCCCAACCCCTCTCCCGCAGGAGAGGGGAGTAATATTTTTTAGTGTTTTAAGTAGGGTTTGCTGAATAAATCAAAACCCTTTTAAAACAAAAGTTTTAAGCATAATCAAACTCTAAAAAAGTGCAAAACATACTCTTTTTTCTCCCAAAAATCTGTATTTCTGATCCCCTAATCAAAAATTATTAATACAAATAAGCAATTTATGAAAAATAACTATTTGTCTTAACTCTTTAATTTATAAGCATTTCACCTGACACCTGACACCCGATACCTGACACCTCCCCTCACCAAAATACTTTTTCAGCAACCCCTAAGGATTAAAGCCCTGTAGTAATTGAGATTTAGTGATGAAGCGCCCGATATATTTAGATTGTCATGCTACTACCCCCATGGCGGAAGAAGTTTTAAGTGCCATGCTTCCCTATTTTCGGGAATCTTTTGGTAATGCTTCTAGTGTAGGTCATATTTACGGTTGGGAAGCGGAAGTTGGGGTTAAATTGGCACGGGAAAAAATTGCTCAGGCTATTAATGCTAAAGAATCGGAAATTATCTTTACCAGCGGTGCGACGGAGGCAAATAATTTAGCCATAAAAGGGATTGCTGAAGCCTATTTTAGTGGAGGTAATCATATTATCACGGTGGCAACAGAACATAAGGCGATAATTGACCCTTGTTTATATTTACAAAATTTGGGTTTCGAGATAACTTTTTTGCCCGTGCAGAAAAATGGGTTGGTGAATGTGAATTTATTACAAGATACCATACGAGATGACACCATTTTGGTATCGGTGATGGGCGCTAATAATGAAATTGGTGTTATTCAACCTTTGGCAGAAATTGGTCAAATTTGCCACGAAAAAGGGGTTATTTTTCATAGTGATTGCGCCCAAGCTATCGGTAAAATACCTTTGGATGTGGAAGCTATGAATATTGATTTGATGTCTTTGACGGCACATAAAATTTATGGACCAAAAGGCGTTGGGGCTTTGTATGTGCGCCGTCGTAATCCGAGGGTGAAACTGGCTTCACAAATTCAAGGGGGTGGACAAGAGCAGAACATCCGTTCTGGTACCCTCTGCACTCCGAATATAGTGGGGTTTGGGGAGGCGGTGGGGAGGGCGCTGGATGTAATGAAATCGGAAAATGAAAGGGTTAAACAATTAAGGGATTATCTTTGGCAAGAGTTACAGCAAGTGGAGGGGGTGATTCTCAATGGTGATTTGTACCAGCGCCTGTCAGGTAATTTAAATATTTCGGTGGCGGGGGTGAATGGTTCGGCGTTATTATTGGCTTTAAAGCCATTGGTAGCTTTATCTTCAGGTTCGGCTTGTAGTTCTCAATCTACTAAACCATCTCATGTTTTAACGGCTTTAGGTCATGATTCTAAGTTAGCACAGGCTTCTTTACGTTTCGGTGTGGGGCGCTATAATACTTTGGCGGAAATGGAAATTGTGGCTGAGGCTACGGTTAAGGCGATTAAGAGTTTAAGAATGGCGCGTGCTTTTTAAGTAAGAAGTAAGAGGTTTTAGGGTAGGGTGAAGGGCGCTGGAGGGCGCTTTTTAAGTAATGTGAGTCCTGATATTTTTTGATTGACAAATAAAAAACTATGTGGTGTGAACACACGTAGTTATTATTTCACTCCTACTTACGAATATGCGTTTATCATTGATACTTGGATGTGCAATCATTAGTTCTTTTTTTGCTCTCAATGCGCAAGCCGCTCAGTTAACCATTAGTGATGCCACCGATAATAATGTACTAGAGGGATCCCCTAACACCTCTTGATAATAATTTTCTTAAAATATATGCCTGATGTCAGTTATCAATCAATATCTCAATCTTAATTGAACGTTCGTTGCGACAGTCCCCAATCTCAGCAAAGCGGATTGGGGAAGGATAGCGACACCCTTATTTATTTCCCCCCTTCTTGATTT
>JACYMF010000065.1 GCA_015272165.1 Cyanobacterium sp. T60_A2020_053 | reverse complement strand
CGATTTTTTTGTTGGTTCGTTTACATCCCCCGTTGATTTCAGTGGGTATTTTTTTTGTTGAGAAATTCAACGGGGGTCTTTCACTCACATTTCAAGATAATATACCCTTTCTTGAGGCTTCTATTATGTCTTAACCCTTACGAATCAACATTTCTGAATTATTCAGCAAACCCTATTTAAAAATTTATAATCGTCGAGGGTTTGCTGTACAGAATGACCCAAATTACCCTAAACTAATCTAAGATAGATTGTTTAGTAAAAATATTTATATTCAAGGAGATAAAAAAATGGGAGTTATTTTCCAACTACTTTTAACAGCACTTGTGCTTTTTTCATTTATTATGATCGTTTATGTTCCTGTCGCCTACGCCTCTCCCCAAAATTGGCAACAGTCCAAATCATTACTCTATATTGGTTCAGGCATTTGGGTTGCCCTAGTGTTAGCCGTAGCAGTACTTAACTTTTTTGTAGTTTAAAATCAACTATTTGTAACAAAAGTTAATATTTGTTACTATCAAGAAAGCAGAAAAAAAGAAGAAAGGGCTTATCATTAAGCCCTGTTTTGAAACCAGAAAAAACATTTTGATTACATAAGATATGGCAGTTTTTGAAGGAAATTTCACAGAAGATATAACAAGTTTACGATTTGCCCTCGTCATTGGGCGCTTTAACGATTTAATCACCAATAAATTATTAACTGCCTGTCAAGACTGCTTAAAAAGACACGGTGTAGATGTGAACCCAGACGGAGAACAAGTGGACTATGCTTGGGTGCCGGGTAGTTTTGAAATTCCCCTCGTCACCCGAAAACTGGCAGAAAGTAAACGTTATGACGCTATAATTTGTCTAGGAGCAATAATCCGAGGTGACACTCCCCATTTTGACTACGTTGCCAATGAAGTTGCGAAAGGAGTTGCTGCCACTGCCACCCAAACGGGAGTGCCTGTTATTTTTGGTGTTTTGACGACAGATACTATGCAACAGGCTTTAGAAAGGGCTGGTATTAAGAGTAATCACGGTTGGGGTTATGCTATGAATGCCATTGAAATGGCAACCCTTATGAAAAAAATTAAAAATTAATAAGTAAAGAGTTTTTAATTGGTAGGCAATGGGTTTAAACCCATTGTTATCAGTGCTTTTGTCGTGAATTTTTTTGATTTTCAAACCGAAATTATTGATACAAATGAGCCATTTATGAAAAATAATATTTGGCTTAAATCTTTGATTTATAAGCATTTCACCTACAACCTGACACCCGAAACCTGAAACCTCCCCTCACCAAAATACTTTTTCAGCAACCCTTAGTTATGATCATGGAGATAACTTAATAACCAACTAGCCACAGTAGCGCGCCTCGTCTCCCTTGGACTAAATTCGCCAATTTTATAACCCTTAAATCCCAAATCCTCTTTGAGTAACTGCTTATTTTCTTTTGGAATAGAGCGAGTTAGTTTTACAGTGGGAGGACGATTAGCGATAAAATCAGGGGGTTGAGGGTATTCAGCGCGCCAAGAATCCTCCACGTTGGAATTATCCCAGCGCCCTTCACCGTCGTCATAACGATAACCGAGATAATACCATACCAATTGATTAACCGTAGCATCATCAATTTCCTGATTTAAAATTGCCCAAATAGTATTTTTATCCAGAGGTGGTAACATCCCATTAACTCTAATTTGTTCATCGTCAATTATCCATTGTCAATTATCCATTGTCAATTACTTTTAAGTATTAAAGATCGCACCATTTCCACCTTTTCCAGAGGTGAATTGCCCCACTACGCAGGAATTAATACATTTCTCAAAGCGCCCTACCTCGAAGACGTGAAAAAGGTCGGGGAATACGATGTGGCCATTGTCGGTGTACATTTGTGATACCATGGCGCACCTCGTCGTATCAGGACAATTACCTCGTAAGACTAAACCAGACTATATCCATGAAGAAGCCCAAGTGGTGGATGAGCCTTGGAGTTAGCATATTATGCACCAAACCTTTGACGTTGCCTTAGAAATCAACTTACTTCATGCTAATCAGGAGGGCGCTGATCACAATAGAGCGCAGGGATTAGACATTTGGTTTGATTGGCTACATTCTCAAGTTCAGAAATCAGTGACAATAGCTCAATAATTGTTATCAATATCTTCCATTTCTCTAGGTAGATAAAACAGGGTTTAACTTTACAAACCAATCAATCCTAACATCTCCATACTTGTCGCAACAGTTACAAAAAATAAGTCAAATTTCTTATTTTTCAAGAATTTTAACCAAAAACTCTAACATTACCATTTAAAAATATGAAACTGCCTTCGCATTTATCCTATATAATATCTTTTTTTATCACCCTTAGCCTTGTTGTCGCTTGTAGCAACCCTGCCAGTAATATTCAAACCGCTAATCAAGGGGAAGCAGCTAACTAACAACTAACCAACTAGCCAGATGCGAATAGCTTACTTTTGGGTAAGTTGTTCGCATTTTTAGTTTATAAAAAAGTTTAAAGCCAAATTATCAATTTGAGAGGAGTTACGGTTATTATTTTGAGAATCATTACCTAATCTAGCTACGGCAAAGGCAAAAGAAAGAATTAACATCACAGGAATTAATATTTGCCATTGGTAGAGAGAAGTATTTTTCTTGGAGATTGGATTATTATAGTTATTGACACGATACTGACGGGGTAACGGTGAAGGGCGCTGGTATTTTCTCCCTTTACGCACTACCATATTATCTTCATAGTTACCCATAAAAGAGTTATTTTCTTCCACTATTTCGATATTTTCCTGTACAGAATAATTATTTTCTTCCATCGTTTCGATATTTTCCTGTACAGAATAATTATTTTCTTTCACCGTTTCGATGTTTTCCTTTACAGAATAATTATTTTCTTTCACCGTTTCGATGTTTTCCTTTACAGAATAATTATTTTCTTTCACCGTTTCGATGTTTTCCTTTACAGAATAATTATTTTCTTTCACCGTTTCGATGTTTTCATCAACAAAAGAAATATTCTCCTTTCTGTATTTAATATTTTCAGCAGTAGCTAAATCTGCCCTAGCGCGTATCTCAAAACCTTGTTTTTCCAAAACTGCGGCGCGATAATAATAAGCATTTAGAAAATCAGGATTAATTTTAATAGCTTTCGTAAAATAAAAAATCGCTTCCTGCCAATGTTCATCTTCCGCTTCCAGCGCCCCTAACCGATAAAATAAATCAGCCTTACTTTCCTTCGTCGAATCAATAAAAATTTCTGTTTCTATAGAACCGTTATTTTCTAAATTAGCTTTAATGTGATCATAAGCATTAGTAATCTCTTGAAATTTCGCTTCAGCTTCCCTTTGTTGCTGAGGACTTTGCTCTGCATAATCAGGGTGATATTTTTTCGCTAACTGACGATAAGCCTTTTTAACTTGATCTAGGTCAGCATTAATATCCACCCCCAAAATTTTATAATACTTATCAATATGTGCCATAGTTGACAATCATTTGTGAGAGTTTTTTCTATTTTAACAACATTAATAAATAAGTAAGCAAAATTAATCGAGTATTTCATTATCAATGTAGAAACTTTGCATCCAACGCCAAGTATTAAGACGAGTATCTAAACCATGTATTCTTTTATTGATTTATTCATTTTAGGTGTTGAATTTTTCAACATCAATTTTTATTTCTAAACGATTAAGAACATCTATTAAGTTTACTTCAATTGTTTGACTCATGATAATATTTAATTAATTAAGAAAAGTAATCAATAGTTGATCCTATGCTGACTTTCCTAGTCTATATTTTTCCAAGTCTACGGTGGAGGGTGCTGGATTTAAGTAATAAGTAAGAAGTAAAAAGTAAGAGATTTTAAGGTGGGGTAAAAGGCGCTATAATTTAGGATGTAATGAATTACACAGAACCAATAATATCTTGTTCTATGAATTGAACTAAGACCATTTTAAAATTTACATTTGCCTTTTTTATTTATGAATAAATTAGTTTTATTAGGGGGGGGGCATAGTCATGTAGTCGCTCTAAAATTATGGTATCAAAAACCCTTAGAAAATATCGAAATAATTTTAATTAGTGATGTAGAAAAAACTCCTTATTCGGGAATGTTACCAGCGCACCTCGCCAATTATTACACTTTTGATGAAACTCATATTAATCTAGTAAAATTGGCTAAAAAATATGGTTTTAAATTAATTATTGATACTGTGATTAATATTGATGCTATTAATCAACAAGTTATTGTTAAATCTGGACAAAAAATTAACTATAATTTACTATCTATTGATATTGGCTGTACACCAGAAAAAAGTCATATTATGATCGCAGATAATTGTGCTATTCCGGCTAAACCAGTGCCACAGTTACTGCAAAAATGGCAAGAAATTATTAATTATTGTCAAAAAAATCCTACTCAAAAGCTAATTATTAATATTGTGGGGGGGGGCGCTGGGGGAGTAGAATTAGCTTTAAATATGCACCATCGCTTTAATCAAATTACTGATAATTTTAGTATTAATTTACTAACAAAAGGAGATAAGTTAGTAAAAATTCATAATGATTATGCTAGTTATAAATTAACTGAAACTTTACGAGAAAAGAGAATTAATATTTATTTTAATAGTGAAGTAAATAGTATTTTTGCTGACCATATTACTACAACATCAGGCTTAGTTCTATCTTGCAATTATACATTTTTAGTAACTAATGGGGTGGGGGCGCAATGGCTCAAACAAACTGATATTACCACCGATGAAAAAGGGTTTATTTTAATTAAAGATACCCTGCAAAGTATTTCCCACAGTAATATTTTTGCCACTGGTGATATTGCCACTATGGTTAATTATTCCTATCCTAAAGCGGGAGTATTTGCCGTCAGACAAGGAAAATCCCTTGCTCAAAATTGGCGTAATTGGTGGCAAAATAAGCCTTTAAAATCTGACCAGCCTCAATCTCTTTATCTCAGTTTAATTGGTTTGGGGGGGCGGAGGGCGCTGATGATTTGGGGATATTTAGGGTTTGATTCTCCTTTACTATGGTATTGGAAAGAATTTTTGGATCGGCGATTTATTCGTGTTTATTCTGATTCCAGATAAGGTCACTTTCTGGTAGTCTTTCATAAAAAGATTCTATTTTCGCCTTATACCCACTATGTAGGGTTTGCTGAATAAATCAAAACCCTCTTAAAACAAAGGTTTCAAGCATAGCTGTAAAAGTGTTGGGTATCGGGTGTTAGGTATTAGGTTTGAAAATTACACCTGAAACCAGCAACCTGAAGCCTGAAACCTTACCATTGCACTTTTTCGGCAACCCCTATGTAATGAATTATATCAAGTCAGCATACTTAGTTCTCTCCTGTTTTTAAAGGGGATTTAGGGAGATTGTCTTTTGCCTAATCTTCACCATAATTGCTTTGACACTCTCCACGAATAAATTCGGGGGATTCTAACTTCTGCCACCCAACTTATCAATTAAGCTCTCGCTCAACTGACAGAGGGTAATAATATGTCGCAATTAAAAACCCACCATTGATGATTTATACAACCATCACTAATGATGGATTACTTTACCCGTTTCAATCTCAACCCAATACCTAACACTTGTCCCCATATTTATTCGATTTCGATGGATGTCGGTTTATTCTCGTCTTTAGTTTGATTAGGTGATTTAGACGGAGAAGCTGGTTGACGATATTCGCTATAAATACGATCTCGCCAAGCAAAGAAAGGCTCATAACTGCTATTATCGGCTAAACCCGGAATACCTTTACCTTGTAGGTTGACGGGCGCTTCAAAATATTGAATGTCAGGAAATTTAATGATGGTAGTTAAAGCAGCTACGGTTAAATCAGCTAAAGTAGGCTCATCTCCAATTAGATAAGGTTGATTTTGTAAAATTAAGGTTAAAGCTTCTAGGTTCTGTTTTAAGCCTTTCTCTGCTTTTTTGAACACTTCAGCGCCCAACCCCCCTAATAACTCTGCAGGAATTGCACCTAAAGCGGTTTTCAATAAATCTGGAGTATCACTGGGTAAAAAGGAAGTACGGAAGTTAGGATATTGATTCAGCGCCCCTAAAAATGCCTTGCGCCCTTTCATGCCCAATGATTCATCTGCCCATTCTTCCATTAATAGACATCTACCTCTTGCCACTGCATCGCTAGGTATAAGTGGTTTTTCGGGATATTTACGATCTAAATATAGAGCAATTTCGGTGGAATCAGCAATGACAGTCTCACCATCTTTTAATACTGGCACTTGTCTTTGTCCTGAAATTTTGAATACTTCTAATTGTCCAAGACCGGGAGTAACTTCGATTTTTTTATATTCTAATCCTTTGTAATCGAGGATTAAACGGACTTTTTCGGAAAACTGAGATAGTTCAAACTGGTATAGTTCTAACATGACAAGACCTAATACTTAATAAAAGTTAACAACTATACTTTAACATACCTCTTGAGAATCTCGAATAATACTGATAAGGTTACGGAAGCCAATTTTCATCTAAAATCTGTGCTAAATCAGCCAGAGGAGTTTTGGGAAAAGTATTAAGAGGTAATTTGGAGCGATCTGAAGCAATTTTTGCTCCGTTTTGATAAGATTCCTCAAAAATATCTTGAAGATATGATTTTAAACTGGGACTATCTTTTAAAAGTCTTTTAATTTGTAGTCGAAAATTACGAATTTCTCCTTGCCAATGACCTTGATTTTTTTCTCTTTCTAATTCCCAATAAGATAGTTTTAGTAGATGCTCACATAGTCTTATCAATAAACTTTCTAATTTTCTTTTGTCTCTGCGACTCAAGTCTAATACCTCTTCAATTAAGTTATCCAAATCTAAATGAGTAAAATTTTTTGTTTCTAATTTTTTAACGGTTTCTAACACCCAAAGATTATAGTCAGTATCGTATAAATTTTTTGTTTCAGTTTTTAATTGAGCTACCATATATTCAATTCCTACCGAAGTGATAATCTTCATTGTAATTTTTTTTGTTGAAAACTGAGATTATAGTGAACAAAATCCTTTACAATGGACTTTAGCAACCAAAATGTTGTTAAACTATCTAGTAGTGAGTATAGAAAAAGAAATTTAATATGAGCGCCACCGTAAAAACTCTAGTCAATCAACCCTATAAATACGGTTTTATCACCGATATTGAAACCGATAGCATTCCCAAAGGTTTAAGTGAAGATGTCGTGCGATTAATTTCGGCGAAAAAAAACGAACCAGAATTTATGTTAGAGTTTCGCCTCAAAGCATATCGTCAATGGTTGAAAATGACTGAACCAGAGTGGGCTCATGTGGATTATCCTACCATTGATTATCAAAATATTATCTATTATTCTGCTCCTAAACAAAAGAAAGAAAAGTTAAAAAGTTTAGATGACGTTGATCCTACTTTATTAGAAACTTTTGAAAAATTGGGCATTTCTCTTTCCGAGCAAAAAAGATTAAGTAATGTTGCGGTAGATGCCATTTTTGATAGTGTTTCTATTGGTACTACTTTTAAGGAAAAATTAGCAGAAGATGGTGTGATTTTTTGTTCCATTTCCGAAGCCTTAGAAGAACATCCCTATTTAGTACAAAAATATTTAGGCTCTGTTGTACCTACTGCGGATAATTATTTTGCAGCGCTAAATTCGGCGGTATTTAGTGATGGTTCATTTGTATTTATCCCGAAAGGGGTAAAATGTCCTATGGAATTGTCCACTTATTTCCGCATTAATAACGGTGATACCGGGCAGTTTGAACGCACTTTAATCGTGGCGGAGGAGGGCGCTTCTGTTAGTTACCTAGAAGGTTGTACAGCACCTATGTACGACAGCAATCAGCTCCATGCTGCGGTGGTGGAGTTAGTGGCTTTAGACAATGCGGACATTAAATATTCTACAGTACAAAATTGGTACGCTGGAGATGAAAAAGGCAAGGGCGGTATTTATAATTTTGTGACGAAGCGCGGTTTATGTAAGGGAGTTAACTCCAAAATTTCTTGGACTCAAGTAGAAACTGGCTCGGCGATTACTTGGAAGTATCCTAGTTGTGTGTTAGTGGGTGATAATTCTGTGGGTGAGTTTTACTCAATCGCTTTGACTAATAATATGCAACAAGCTGATACGGGTACGAAAATGATTCATATCGGCAAAAATACCCGTAGTACGATTATTTCTAAAGGTATTTCGGCTGGTAACTCGAAAAATAGTTATCGTGGTTTAGTCAAAATGGGTAATAAGGCGAAGGGCGCTCGTAATTATTCTCAATGTGATTCTATGTTAATTGGAGATAATGCACAAGCCAATACTTTTCCTTATATCCAAGTGGATAATAATACCGCAACCTTAGAGCATGAGGCATCCACTTCTAAAATTGGCGAAGATCAACTGTTCTATTTTGCCCAACGGGGTATTGCGGAAGAAGATGCCATTTCTATGTTAGTAAGTGGTTTTTGTAAGGATGTTTTAAATGAGTTGCCCATGGAATTTGCGGCGGAAGCTGACAAGTTGCTTAGTTTGAAGTTGGAGGGCGCTGTGGGTTAATTTTCTTTATAACTTTCGGGTGGGCAATATCCACCCTAAGTCATGAACATGGGCATAATTTTGATAGTTGAAAAAATACATTAGTAAACTATAAAATTATGATTTAAACAATGATAGTATTAAGTGACAAAAGACAATTTTATCTCCATCAGAAGAAATGGTTGAAGATATACTCGCCATCCTCCACTGCTTCTCTAGCAGATTGTACGGACTCCGAAAATACAAGACTCAGATCCAAAAAGATACAAATTTATCCGAGTCTCGAATTGAAGAAAATGTGGAATAAATGGATGAGTGATAAAAAGACTAGATTTTGTTGGGTTTAGTTACTTCAACCCAACATACAAAGTATTGATTTTTTAATCCCTAAACAGGAATACGGTCTTTTATTTTAGTATCTACATTTTTTTCAATAAATTCAATGATTTTATCAGCCACGTCAACTCCAGTGGCTTTTTCAATACCTTCTAAACCGGGAGAAGAATTAACCTCCATTACCACAGGTCCATGATTGGATCGTAGCAGATCAACTCCAGCAATTCTTAAACCCATTGCCTTGGCTGAACGAATGGCTGTACTTCTTTCTTCGGGGGTGAGTTTGATTTTCTCAGCTTTTCCGCCACGATGAAGATTAGAGCGAAATTCTCCTTCTGGTCCTTGTCTTTTCATGGCAGCTACGACTTTATTTCCTACCACAAAACAACGAATATCAGCGCCCCCCGCCTCTTTTATAAACTCTTGCACGAGAATATTCGCATTTAGTCCTCGAAATGCCTGTATAACAGATTTTGCCGCTTGATAGGTTTCCGCTAAAACTACGCCGATACCTTGAGTACCTTCTAATAATTTAATCACAAGAGGAGCGCCCCCCACCGTTTCAATTAAACCGTCAATATCTTCCGTATCATGGGCAAAGCCTGTCACAGGTAAACCGATACCTTCTTTGGCTAAAATCTGCACACAACGTAACTTGTCACGAGAGCGAGAAATAGCTTGAGATTCATTGGCGCTGAATACTCCCATCACCTCAAACTGTCTAACTACTGCCATACCATAAAAAGTTTTGGAAGCACCGATGCGAGGGATAACAGCATCAAAATTTTCTAGGACTTTACTACCATATACCACCGAAGGCTTATGGGAAGTAATATTCATGTAACATCTCAGGTAGTTGACTACTTTGATTTCATGACCTCTTTGTTGTCCTGCCTCTCTTATTCTTCGGGTAGAATAAAGGTTACTATCTTGAGACAAGATGGCAATTTTCATCAAGCATTCCTCTTGGTTATTAATAACATTGTTTATTGTTCATTATTCCCGTTAAATTGTCCATTATTTTTTGGGCGTTGGTGAAAAATTGCAATGGTGAGAGTGATAAATTATGAATTATGAATTATGAATTATGAATTATGAATTATGAATGATTAACTATCAATTATCAATTATCAATTTAATGAATTAGTCATGGCACAAAAAATACTAGAAAAAGAACGATTCAAATTAAAAGGCATGAGTTGTGCAGGATGCGCTAATAGTATTCAAAATGCCATCGGTAAAGTTAATGGGGTAGAAGAATCTCTAGTTAATTTTGCTATGGCTGAAGCTACGGTGACTTATAATCCCCAAAAAACCACCCATCAAGCCATTATTGATGCGGTGAAGGGCGCTGGTTATCATGCTTTTGTATTACCACCAGAAGGGTTAAACCCTGAAGATGAAGCGAGGGAAAGTAAACGGGAAGAAAAGGCATTGTTAAGACGTTTTCAGTTTGGCGCCCTCATCAGCAGTTTTTTGATCATCACTTCCTTACCGATGATGACGGGTTTAAATATTCCGTTTATTCCCATGTGGTCACATCATCCTATTTTACAATTAATTTTAACTACCCCCGTGTTATTTTGGTCAGGGCGATCCTTTTGGCGAGGGGCGCTTAATTCCTTGCGCCATGGTAGTGCTACTATGGACACTTTAGTATCTTTGGGGACGGGCGCTGCTTACTTTTATTCAATTGTAATTACTTTTTTCCCTCAACTGGTGGCAAATGTAGAAGGTTTTGATGGCATGGTTTACTATGAAACTGCTTCAGTTATCATCACTTTACTACTGTTGGGGCGTTTACTAGAACATCGCGCCAAGCGTCAAACATCAGAAGCTATCACCAAATTACTACAGTTAGGAGCAAAAACCGCTAGAGTTATCAAAAATGGGCAACCTCAAGATATTCCCATGGAAGAGGTAATGGTGGATGATATTATTGTCGTGCGCCCGGGTGAAAAAATCCCTGTGGATGGGGTAATTATTGACGGGGAATCTTCCCTTGATGAAAGTATGGTGACGGGAGAATCTGAACCTGTCAAACGTGGCATTGGTGATGAGGTAATCGGTGCGACTATTAATCAAAGAGGTAGTTTTCAATTTCGCGCCACGAGAGTTGGTAAAGATACGGTATTGGCACAAATTGTGGAGTTGGTGAAACAGGCGCAGGGTAGCAAAGCGCCCATCCAAAAATTAGCGGATCAAATTACCAGTTGGTTTGTACCAGTAGTGATGGTTATCGCTTTAATTACTTTCCTTGGGTGGTGGTTAATCGGCAATAATTTTACCCTTGCTTTAGTGGCTTCGGTGACTGTTTTAATTATCGCTTGTCCTTGCGCTTTAGGGTTAGCTACTCCCACATCAATTATGGTGGGTACTGGATTAGGGGCTAGTCATGGTATTTTGGTGAAGGGCGCTGATAGTTTGGAGTTGGCACATCGTCTCAAAACTATTGTTTTAGATAAAACTGGCACTTTAACGGTAGGGAAGCCAGTGGTAACGAATTTTATCACGGTAAAAGGCACAGCGCACGAAGCCGAGGTTTTAAGATTAATGGCTAGTTTAGAACAAAATTCAGAACATCCTTTGGCACAAGCTATGGTTGATTATGCCCAACAACAGGAAATTAAACCCACTGCCACGGTAAGTAATTTTGAATCGGTGTCGGGTTGTGGGGTAAAAGGTAATGTTGACGGTAAATTAGTTCATATTGGTACGCAAAAATGGTTCAATGAATTGGGTATTAATACCACTGCTTTAGAGAAAATTTGCCCTGCGGATGTGTTTAGCAAAACTAACGCTTGGATTGCCATTGACAATGAAATTGAGGGGTTAGGGGCGCTGTCTGATGCTCTCAAACCCACATCTCTCGAAGCGGTAAAACAGTTACAAAAACAAGGTTTAGAAGTCATCATGTTAACCGGTGACAATTATCAAACCGCCGAAAAGATCGCCTCTGAAGTGGGTATAAGACGTTTTTACGCTGGAGTGCGCCCGGCGGACAAAACTGACAAAATTAAGGAAATACAGGCACAAACGAGGCATCTCGTCGGGATGGTGGGCGATGGCATCAATGATGCTCCGGCTTTAGCTCAAGCGGATGTGGGTTTTGCCATTGGCACTGGTACAGATGTTGCCATTGCTTCTAGTGATATTACTTTAATTTCGGGGGATTTGCGTACTATTTCCAGCGCCCTTCGCCTCAGTAAAGCAACCATGAATAATATTAAACAAAATCTCTTTTTCGCTTATATTTATAACGTTATTGGTATTCCCGTGGCGGCTGGAGTGTTTTATCCTTTCTTTGGTTTACTACTAAATCCGATGATGGCGGGGGGCGCTATGGCTTTTAGTTCTGTATCAGTAGTGACAAACGCGCTACGGTTAAGAAAATTGAAAATTGATCAGTAAAGTTTGTTTACAGCGCATTTCAAATGAATAAACCACGTTTTTTGTGTCTCGCCTCGATGCGCAAAGACGCAAAGATAGTATTTGTAATAATCCAAAGTGTGGTTTAAGGAAATGAAAACTGCTGTAAGTAAGTTAATTCAATTCTGCATATTTTTGCTCATCTTTTCTGATATGTAAATAGAAACCTTGAGTCTGATAAAACTATGGCACAATTATTTCCTTCTTTAGAACAATTCCCTAATCTTCGTCAAAAACCAACGGAAGGAGAATTACATTTAATCAATTTTTTGGTTGATAATTTTGATGATTCCTATGAAATCTATTTTCAACCTTTTCTTAATGGCGATCGCCCTGATATTGTTTTGATGAGGAAAAATTCAGGAGTGATAATTATTGAGGTTAAAGATTGGCATTTAAAACACTATAGACTTAATCACAAAAAACAATGGGAAGTCACTCAAAATGGGCATGATTGGCACGGTATAAAATCACCTATTGATCAGGCTTTAGCCTATAAACAAAACCTTTATGACTTACATATTGAGAATTTATTAGAAAAAAATATCAGAGAGCCAAAATATTGGGCAATTGTAACTTGTGCCGTCTATTTTCACTGTGCAAATGAAGCAGAGATCAATGATTTTTTAACCGCTAACTTCCAAGAAGAAAAAGGATATTTAAAATTTTTAAATCATCAAATAATTTTAGGTCATGATTCTTTAACAAAACAAAATTTTAATAATATATTTTACAAATATTATTTCAGTCGTAAATCAAAATATTTTGACGAGGAATTATATAACAATTTTAAACGTCATTTACAACCCCCCTATCATACAAAAGAAGAAGGAAAAGAATTAAATTATAGCCCTAAACAACAAGAATTAATCATTAGCAAAAGTGGTCAGCAAAAGGCGAAGGGCGCTGCTGGTTCTGGCAAAACTTGTGTATTAGCTAAAAGGGCAGTAAATGCTTTAAAAAGAATAGAAAATGACTATTTTCATCAACCAAAAATAATCATACTTACATACAATATTACTCTTAAAAATTATATCCATGATCGAATTAGTGAAGTGAGGGAAGATTTTAATTGGGGCAATTTTTATATTACCAATTACCATGATTTTATTACTCAAGAATTAAATAACTTAGGGATAAAAATAGAAATTCCTGATGATTTTGATAATTGGGATAGTGAAAGTCGCTCAAAATATTTTGAAACGAATTATTATAGTAATGTTGATTTATTTAATAAAAATATAAAGAAAATTAATCAATATCCTGTA
This sequence comes from Cyanobacterium sp. T60_A2020_053, assembly GCA_015272165.1. Lineage (NCBI taxonomy): Bacteria > Bacillati > Cyanobacteriota > Cyanophyceae > Chroococcales > Geminocystaceae > Cyanobacterium > Cyanobacterium sp. T60_A2020_053. The sequence continues at coordinate 42,291 of JACYMF010000065.1, read as the reverse complement.
ATTTTTATAGATGAAATTCAAGATTATAAAAAAGAATGGGTAGAAATAATAAAAAAGATTTATTTACAAGAAAACGGAGAGTATGTAGTTTTTGGAGATGAAAAACAAAATGTTTATGAAAGAAAAATGGAAGAAGATAAAAAACCTTATACAGGAATCGGAGGTGCTTGGAATTTATTAAAACAGTCTTTTCGTTTACCATCAAATATTGCTAGTTTAGCGAGTAATTTTCAACAGGAATTTTTTGTGAATAAATATGAAATCGAGAAAGTCGAAGTTACTGACAATAATTTATTTTCTTCCCAAGAACATATTGAGTATATTTCTATGTTTACATTCTCCATCGAAGAGATAGTTAATTTGATAAAAAAACAGGTAGATAAACATAATATCCATCCTAATGATATTTGTATTCAAGGCTCAAAAGTTGAAGTTTTAAGAGCCATAGATTACTATTTTAGAAATAATCAAAAACTAAAGACAACTACCATGTTTGAAACTCAAGAAATGTATAAAAATTTAGCAAATAGTAATAAAAATCAATTAAAAATTGTTATTGAACAAATAAGAAAAAATAAAAAATACAACTTTTGGATGAATAGTGGTAACACTAAATTCTCAACAATTCACAGTTTTAAAGGTTGGGAAGTTGATACTTTATTTTTATTAATTGAAAAAGAATCAAAAGATGATCGTTTTATGACTGATGAATTAATTTATACTGCCATTACTCGTTGCCGTCACAGGTTATTTATTATAGATTTAGATGCTACCCGTTATGGGAAGTTTTTTGAATCTTTTTTATCATTAACTTATTAGACATCTCCAAAAGATAATATTTTTTCACAGTATTTCCGTTGATAAATGAGTAATTTAAGATAAACTAATCCATGCAGTATGAAAGATACAAAGACATGGAAAAGAGATTAAAAGGTCAAGTAGCGATAATTACAGGGGCATCAAGAGGTATTGGGAAAGCCAGCGCCCTTGCCCTAGCAGAAGAAGGGGCAAAAGTAGTGGTAAACTATGCTAGTAATAGTCAGTCAGCAGAAGCAGTAGTCAAAGAAATCACTGAAGCTGGGGGAGAAGCTATTGCCATCCAAGCTGATGTTTCCCAAGGGGAAGCGGTGGATAATTTAATCAAAGAAACTATCAAAACATGGGGCAAAATTGATATATTGATCAATAATGCAGGAATTACGAGGGATACTTTACTATTGCGCATGAAGTTGGAAGACTGGCAAAAGGTAATTGATTTAAACTTGACGGGGGTTTTTCTCTGTTGTAAAGCCGTGAGTAAAACTATGTTAAAGCAGAGAAGCGGTAAAATTATTAATATATCGTCAGTAGCAGGGCAAATGGGGAATCCCGGACAAGCCAATTATAGCGCCGCTAAAGCCGGAGTGATTGGTTTAACCAAAACCCTCGCTAAAGAATTTGCACCTCGTGGAGTTACTGTCAATGCTGTAGCGCCCGGTTTTATTGAAACTGATATGACAAGTGGATTACAAGCAGAAGAAATCTTGAAAATGATTCCCCTCGGGCGCTATGGTAAACCAGAAGAAGTTGCTTCTATGATTCTTTTTCTTTGTGCGTCGGAGGGCGCTGATTACATCACAGGGCAAGTGTTTAACGTTGATGGCGGTATGGTAATGTAATTAATAATTGATAATTAATTATTTTCTCACTACCCATTACCTAAAATCTCCCTTTCTCCCCTTCCCCCTCTGCTTCCCCTGCTTCCAAACCAGCGCCCTCCACCGAATATGGTATGATCTATAAATTCACCATTGTGAATTGTAAAAGATTGTTACATAATTATACAAACACTTAATAATTTCGATATACATGGGATACGTTAGATACTCTAGTTTCGTCAATCTTCTGCAAGAACGTGCAATTTCGCACCCCAACCATGTAGTATTTACATTTCTGGGAGATGGTGAAACAGAGTCTAATTCCTTGACATATCAGCAATTAGACCAACAGGCAAAAGCCATCGCTTCTTATCTGCAAGAGCATAACGCTATAGGGGCAAGGGCGCTGTTACTATATCAACCGGGCTTAGAATTTGTCAGCGCCTTTCTCGGTTGTCTTTACGCTGGAGTCATTGCCACTCCTGCTTATCCTCCCCGTGCCAATCGCTCTTATACTCGTTTGGCTACCATTATCAATGATGCCCAAGCGCACTTCGCCCTCACCACAGAAGCAGTAAAAAATAAAATTGAGCAGAAATTAACTAAAAATAATGCTATTATTGTAATACCTACTGATATAATACCTATATCCTTGGCAAAATCATGGCAACCTCTACAAATTACCGCCGATGATACTGCCTTCCTACAATATACTAGCGGTTCGACGGGCGCTCCCAAAGGGGTTATCGTTAGTCATGGTAATTTGATTCACAATTCTCAATTAATTAAAGACTTTTTTGAGCATGAAGCTAATTGTCGAGTAGCCACATGGCTTCCCCCCTATCATGATATGGGCTTAATTGGTGGAATTTTACAACCAATTTACTCTCGTCTTAATGCCATCATGCTTCCCCCCGTTACCTTTCTCCAGCGCCCCATTCGTTGGCTACGCGCTATCAGTAAGTATAAAATAAATACCAGTGGAGGTCCTAATTTTGCTTATGAAATGTGCGTTAATTCTGTCACAGCAAAGCAAAAAAAAGATTTAGATTTGAGTAGCTGGAATGTAGCTTTTAGCGGTGCAGAGCCTGTAAGGGCAGAAACTTTAGCAAAATTTAGTGATTATTTTGCCGATTGTGGCTTTAATCCCCAAGCCTTTTATCCCTGTTATGGCATGGCGGAAACTACCCTCATTGTTTCTGGTAGTAATAAACATCAATCTCCTACTGTTAAGAAAATTTCTGCTTCTGCTTTGCAAGATAACCGCATTAGTTTTAACCCCGATGATGAGGATAGTCAACAAGTAGTAAGTAGTGGGAAAGTTGCCACTGATTTTGATTGTCTCATTGTCAATCCTAATACACTGCTGGAGGGCGCTGAAAATACTGTTGGAGAAATTTGGTTAAAAGGAAAAAGCGTTACTCAAGGTTACTGGCATAAACCTGAATTAACCCAAAATATCTTTTTTGCTAAAACCGAAGATGGAGAAAATCAAGGTTATTTGCGCACTGGTGATTTAGGTTTTATTAGTAATGGAGAATTATTTGTTACAGGAAGATTAAAAGATTTAATTATTATCAGAGGTAGAAATCATTATCCCCAAGATATAGAGGAAACCGTTGGCAATTGTCATGAAGCTATTAACTCGGAAAGTGGTGCTAGTTTTGCCATCGAAAAAAATGAGCAAGAAGAATTAGTAGTTGTATTTGAAGTAAAAAGAACTTTTTTACAAAGAATTAATCAAGATGAAAAACTAACTAATGAAATATTTAATAGCATTCGTCAAGCTATCGCTGAAAATCACGAATTACAAATTTATAGTATCGTTTTAATTCGCCCCGGTAGTCTTCCCAAAACATCTAGCGGCAAAATCGCGCGCTATGCCTGTCGTCAAGAATTTCTCGCCGATAACTTAGCCGTAGTTAATCAATGGAATTTAACCTCAGGTTTAAGCAGAAAAAATAATTTTCAACAAGATAATTTGCAATTTTCAAAACATCTAAACCAAGAAAATAAACAATTTAAAAATATTGTAAATTGGTTAAAAGATAACCTTGCTAAAAGATTAAATATAAATCCGCAACAAATCAATATCAGACAGCCTTTTGTAAATTATGGGCTTGATTCTGTTCAAGCTGTACAACTTACTGCTGACCTTGAAGACTATTTAGAAGTCAAATTAGCGCCCACCCTCGCTTATGATTATCCTGACATTGAGAGCTTAACAAATTATTTAATAGGCAATAAAAGTGAGGTTATTTTAACAGAAGAAAAAAAAGAAACCAGCGCCCTCCACCGTCAGCAAATGGCAATCGTGGGGGTAGCTTGTCGCTTCCCTAATGCTAATAATCATGATGAATATTGGGATTTGTTATCAAAACAAAAATTAGCTGTTAAAAAAACTTATCTGCACCCAGCATCAGAAAGTTGGGGGGGATACATAGAAGATTATGATAAATTTGATGCACAATTTTTTGGCATATCACCAAGAGAAGCAGAAAATATCGATCCGCAACAACGGTTATTATTAGAGGTAGCCTATGAAGCCTTAGAAGATGCCAATATCAGCTTAGAAAAAATTGCAGGTAGTAAAACTGGGGTATTTATTGGTATCAGTAGCCAAGACTATGCGCAGTTGCAAATGAAACACGGTTGGGAAGTAAATGTTTATTCAGGCACAAGTAACTCTAGCGCCATTGCTTCTAATCGTATCTCTTATAGCTTTAATTTAACAGGTCCTTCATTAAGTGTCGATACCGCTTGTTCATCATCTTTAGTTGCCATACACTTAGCAGTAAATAGCCTCAGAAATAGTGAATGTGATACCGCTATCGTGGGGGGAGTTAATTTGATTTTGTTACCCGAATTAACGGAAACTTTCCAAAAAGCAGGAATGATGGCAGAAGATGGTAGATGTAAAACCTTTAGTGAAGATGCTGACGGTTATGTTAGGGGTGAAGGTTGTGGGGTGGTTATCCTTAAACCAGTAGAAAAAGCCATAGAAGATGGAGATAATATTTGGGGAGTAATTTATGGTAGCGCCATTAATCAGGATGGGCGCAGTAATGGCTTAACGGCGCCTTCGGGGAAAGCGCAACAGCAGGTTATTCAATCCGCATGGCAAAACGCTTCTATTACCCCTGATAAAATTAATTATATCGAAACTCATGGCACGGGAACGCCTTTAGGTGATCCCATTGAAGTTAATTCTTTAAGTGCTTTATTTCCTGTGATTCCTGCTGATGATGTTTTGATGCATTCCCAAAATTCTCATAGGAATACAGAAAAAAATCAAGGGAATGTTTTAGATAGTGATAAGCAAGGGAATGTTGTGGGCGATGATAAACAAGAAGATAAATTGACAGAAAAAGAGAATATTTGTTGGATTGGTAGCGCGAAAACAAATATAGGGCATTTAGAAGCGGCGGCTGGCATAGCAGGGTTAATTAAAACGCTGTTAATGTTGCGTCATAATACCATACCACCGATTATTAATTTTTCTCGTCTCAATCCTTATATTAACTTAACTGATAGTCGTTTAAAAATTGCTACAGAAATGGTTAAATGGCATTCTAATTCCCCTCGTTTTGCAGGTGTTAGTTCTTTTGGTTTCGGTGGCACTAATGCCCATGTTATTGTAGGAGATATGATATTGTCAGGCAATAGGCAAGAGGCAAAAGGCAATGATTTAGACAAAAGGCAAGATGTTAATTTTAGTAGTCAAGAGGTAACAGGGGAGAATGAAGAAAATAACCCTCCTGATTCTCTCCTTGAAAGGGGGGAGGTTAGAGAAAATATTCATAAATCATACTTGCTAACATTGTCAGCAACAACTCCATTAGCCTTAAAAGACTTAGTTACAAAATATCTTGATTATTTAGAGACAAAAACCGATGATGACATAGGTAATATTTGTTATACCACGCAACAAGGGCGCACTCCCTTTCCTCAGCGCGCGTCAGTGGTAGCTAATAGTATTGCTGATTTGCGAGAAAATTTAAGTAATCTATCTATCCCTGAAAATAGTCAGACGATTAGTAATAAAGAGATAGTCTTTTTATTTACAGGACAAGGATCACAATATCACGGCATGGGCGCTGGATTATATCAAACCTGCGCCAGTTTTCGAGATACTGTCAATTATTGTAGTGAAGTTTTAAAACAATATTTAGATATTCCTCTCACAGAGGTAATTTTTCAGGAAGACAAAAAAGATTTACTCAATCAAACTATTTATACTCAATCAGCTATTTTTGTTATTGAATATGCTTTGGCGAAATTATGGCTATCTTGGGGTATCAAACCTAGCTTAATGATAGGGCATAGTATCGGGGAATATGTCGCTGCCACTTTAGCCGGAGTTTTTAGCTTAGAAGATGCTTTAAAATTAGTTGCCCACCGTGGCAAGTTAATGCAACAATTACCTCTAAACGGTGGCATGGTATGTTTATTCACTAATATTCTTCAAGTGAATGAATTAATTAAACATACAAATTTAGCTTTAGAAGTCTCTGCCATTAATAGTGATAATAATATTGTGGTGTCTGGTTTATTGGAAGATTTAGAGATATTAGAAAGTAAAGCCAGTTTAGCAAGTATTAAATATCGTCGTTTGAAAGTGTCTCATGGTTTTCATTCTTCTTTAATGCAACCGATACTAGAAGATTTCCGTAAAATTGCTAGTGAAATTACTTACTATCCCGCTGATAATCATATTATTTCTAATGTTACCGCAACGGTGGAGGGCGCCCTCCTCACCACCCCTGATTATTGGGTGCAACATATCATTAAACCTGTTAGATTTGCAGAAAGTATTGAAATATTAAAACAACAAGGCTATCAAATCTTTTTAGAAATCGGTGCGAAACCAACTTTATTAGCAATGACAAGATTAATTATTGAAAATCAAGCCAATGATTATCTTTGGTTGCCGAGTTTGCGTAAAAATGAATCTGATTGGCAAATGTTGCTTACCAGCCTAGGCAGTCTCTATCAGCAAGGCATTAGCATTAATTGGCATGGTTTTCATCAAGATGACGTTAATTTAACTAAAGTTTCTTTACCTAACTATGCTTGGCAACATCAAAGTTATTGGCATGGGGAAAACTATCGAGGCTTACTTAACAATCCCAGTGATAATTGGTTATACGAGATTACTTGGGAAAAAGATACTAATTTTGCTATAACTATTGATAATTAGGTGTTGCTGAAAAAGTCTTTCGATGACGATAGGTGTTAGGCATGAGGTGTCAGGTTTCAGGTTAAAGAAAGAAAAATCAAGGTTTTGAAGCGTTATATTTTCAACAAAAACACAAGTGTATTGTGAATAATTAGATTTGAAATGCTCAATCTTAAGTCAAAATTGCCAAAAATGTACACTTTTTTGTAAATTGTGTCTAAATCTTTGATTTTAATAGCTTTCCGATTTATTCAGGAGACCCTAAGTAGTGAAAACATGACCAAAAAATGTTCACCATTAACTGTTTGAATGTTATTATCAAGGGGCAGATTCACAGACAATCAATATAGAGAAGACTAGAAAGTATTATGAGTAAAGGGATAGTTTCTCCAGTAGTTTTAGTTATATTAGATGGGTGGGGTTATCGAGAAAATGAGAGAGCAAATGCCATCGCTTTAGGCAAAACCCCAGTAATGGATAGTTTAACGAAAGTATATCCTTATACCCTAATCAATGCTTCTGGGAAGGCTGTGGGCTTACCCCAAGGGCAAATGGGTAATTCGGAAGTAGGACATTTAAATATTGGTGCAGGTAGGGTAGTGCCTCAAGAATTGGTGAGAATTTCCGATGCGGTGGAAGATGGTTCAATTTTTAGTAATCCTGCCCTTGAGTCAGTATGTCAAGATGTCATAAAATCCCAAGGTAAGTTGCATTTAATTGGTTTATGCTCTGATGGTGGTGTCCATTCCCATGTCGATCATCTTCTCGGTTTATTAGACATGGCTAAAATACAGGGCATTAGTGATGTCTGTGTTCATGTTATCACTGATGGTCGTGATACCAACCCCACTGATGGTATTAACTATATAAAAGTCATTCAAGAGCATATCAGTAAAATAGGTATCGGTAAAATTGTTACGGTTTGCGGGCGCTATTATGCCATGGACAGAGATAGGCGCTGGGATCGTACGGAAAAAGCCTATAATCTTTACACTCAGGATGGAGAAATTGACGGTAGAGATATAATTCAAGTTGTGACGGATTCTTATGAGCAAAATATTAATGATGAATTTATCGAACCAACTCGCATTGCGGAGGGCGCTGTAAAGCCAGAAGATGGGGTAATATTTTATAATTTTCGACCAGACCGCGCCCGTCAGTTGTGTTACGCTTTGACTATGCCCGATTTTTCAGGATTTAAGCGAGAATTGATTACACCCCTTCACTTTACTACTTTCACTCAATACGATCCTAATTTACCTGTAAAAGTTGCTTTTGAGCCTGAAACGTTAACCAACTTACTAGGGGAAGTGATTGCCAAAGCTGGTTTAAAACAGTTTCGCACTTCAGAAACGGAAAAATATCCCCATGTTACCTATTTTTTCAATGGCGGTTTAGAGCAACCTTATGAGGGAGAAGATCGTCAATTAGTACAAAGCCCCATGGTTTCTACCTATGATAAAGCGCCCGCCATGTCAGCAATAGAATTAACGCAAATTGCCTCAGAAGCTATCACCAAAGGAGTTTATTCTTTTGTGGTGTTAAACTATGCTAATCCTGATATGGTAGGGCATACAGGAATGTTGGATAAAGCCATCGAAGCCATTGAAACCGTAGATACTTGTCTAGGTAAATTATTAGCTAGTGTTAATCAAGTTAGTGGTACAGTGATTATTACGGCGGATCATGGTAATGCTGAGTATATGAGTGATGAGGAAAATAATCCTTGGACAGCGCACACCACCAATCAAGTACCATTTATCCTTATTGAAGGGGAAAAACGAAAAATACCGGGTCACGGCGGTGAAGTTCAGTTGAGAGAAAATGGTAAACTGGCGGATATTGCCCCCACCATTTTAGAAATTTTACAGCTACCTCAACCCCGTGAAATGACTGGACAATCTTTGATTAGTAAGGCGGAATATGATGTTAAAATTAGTCGTACCCCTGTGAGTATTTCTATGTAGGGGTTGCTGAAAAAGTATATTGGGTGTTGGTAGGGAAGAGGGAAAACAGAATTATTAAATAATAATCCATAAACTTTTAACTTTTATTTTGCTGTAAGTCTTATTCAGTAATAATTATAAGCATTGTTTTTTATTAATTTATCATAACCACTGTAGAATAACCATTATTTTGAGTAAAAAATGACTGTTGGAATTTGGCTTTTAGGAGACCAATTAAATAAAAATAATTCTGCTTTATCGAGTTGTATAACAGCAAAAAAAGATACAGTTATTTTATTAATTGAATCATTAAATCTAGCGCCCCTCACCGTTTACCATGCCCAAAAATTGACCTTAATTTGGTCAGCAATGCGTCATTTTGCTGAAGATTTACGCAGTGAGGGATGGCGAGTTACTTATGCCATTAACGATGATACTGAAATGGTTTTTCAGCAGTGGATTAAGGATAATCAAATTGATGAATTAAAACTTATTAATTCTAGTGATAGGGGAGGGGCGCTGGATTTTCAACAGACAGTCAATAATACTAATTTTACGGGTAAAATTAATTACTATCATAACGATAACTTTCTTTGGCAAAAAGATGATTTTGAAGAATGGGCAAAGGGCAGAAAAAAGTTAATTTTAGAAGACTTTTATCGCCTCAGTCGTAAAAAATTTAATATTTTATTAGAAAATGAAAAAACTCCAGTAGGAGGAAAATGGAATTTAGATCAAGAAAACCGTAAACCACCGAAAAAAAATATTATCACTCCTCCTGTTTTAACTTTTTCTCCTGATCAAATTACCACTGAAGTTATGCAAAAAGTGGCTAAAATGTCAAGTAATACCTATGGCAATTTAAATAACTTTAATTGGGCAGTTACTCGTCAAGACGCATTGAAAGTATTAGATCACTTTATCGCCCATCGTTTAAAAGAATTCGGAACTTATCAAGATGCCATGATAACGAATGAAGAATTTATGTGGCATGGTTTAATTTCTCCTTATATAAATATTGGTTTATTGCAACCATTAGAAGTAATAAAAGCTGTGGAAAATGCTTATTATAATAGTGAAGAAATTCCCTTAAATTCAGCAGAAGGTTTTATTCGTCAGGTGTTGGGGTGGCGAGAATATATGCACGGTATTTATCATCATGTGAATGATGATTATGGGGAATTAAATTACTTTAACCACCAGCGCCCTCTACCAGAGTTTTTTTGGAATAATAGTAAAACGGACATGAATTGTTTAAAACAAGTGTTAAAACAAACAGAAAATACTGGTTATGCGCATCATATTCAACGGTTGATGATTTTAAGTAACTATGGTTTGATTGCCGGAATTTCTCCCCAAGCACTAAAAAGCTGGTTTCATAGCGCCTTTATTGATGCTTACGATTGGGTAATGCAAACAAATGTACTAGGAATGGGACAATTTGCTGACGGGGGTATTTTAGCATCAAAACCTTACGCATCTTCGGCAAATTATGTCAATAAAATGAGCGATTATTGTAAAAATTGTCGTTATAATTATAAAGAAAGAAGTACAGAAAATGCTTGTCCTTTTAATTATTTATATTGGGATTTTTTAGGTAGAAATGAGGAAAAATTACGCTCTCAAGGGCGCATGAATTTAGTTTTAAAACATCTCGAAAAAATTACCCCAGAGGAATGGCAAAAGATGCGACAAAACAGCGCCCTTCACCTTAATTTATAATTGCTCAATTACTTTAGGTATGATAAATTATTGCTTGTTAAAAAGAGATTATGAATTATGAAATAATCATTTCCTTTACCCTTTTAACTCATTGTTATATCAAGTTTGCTTGACCACTTACAAATTAGTAATATCAACATCTTAGTTCAATTTATTGAACGATTTCCTCGTTAGCCGTGTAATTCATTACACGGTGGGTAAATTACGAAGATATAATGTTTTATAAAAGATTACCCGAATATGATATTAATTATTGTTAATTATTCATTACTATTTAGCAAACTTCTATTTAAAAGTACATGATTTTAAAATATGATTTAATTATTATTGGCATAAATTTGACCCTGATCAAAAAAGCCCAAATAATGGCAAAAAAAGGAGCAAGAATAGCTATTATTTCCCCAGTTATGTTAGATAGTAGTGAGATAGATCAATATATTTTTCAATATTTGCAACCAACATTATTTGATTTAAAAAACTTTGATCAACGTCAAGAAATATTATTAGAATATAAATCAATTTTAGTTAATAACTATTTAGCTACATTATCAGAATTAGGTATTCATTTTATAAATGAATCATTTACTTTCATTAAAGATAAAAAAAAATTAACCATTACAACAAATCATCATATCTTACAAGCTAAATCTTATTTATTAGCTGACTTACCATATCAAACTAAATTATCCTCTCAGTTTAATTTTAGTGAACAAAAATATTTAACAATATGGGATATATTTAACTATAAAAATCTCGATTTACTAGGCAATAAATTAGTTATTATTGGTAGTGATATAATTGCTATTAATTTGGCAGAAATTTTAGTTAAAAAAGGCAAAAATGTTACTTTATTAACCCCTAATAGCAATTTTTTACCAGCAGAAGATGATGATATTTCCTATGCGCTAGAATGTCGGCGAGGGGCGCTGGGTATTAAAATTGTGAAGAATTCCCCTCTAACTCAAATTAAAAATATCGAAAATATAACTTGGTTACAAATAGGAGATTATGCCGTAGAAACAGAGCAAATTATTATTACTGAAGATTGTTTAACTAAAGATTTTAATTTAGATAAATTAGGCTTAAATCACTTAAAAATTAACAATCATAATGAAAGAATAATGGTTAATAGTAAACTGCAAACTAGCGAACCATCTATTTATGTTTGTGGTAGTATGTTAGGCGGTTATAACTGTGATAATTTAACAGATTATGAAGCTAATATCGCTATTGATAACTGCTTATTTTTACCTATCAATCAAGTTGATTATACTTCCATAACATACCAACTCAATACCAATCCTAAAATTCATCATGTAGGCTTAACAGAATCTCAAGGAAAATCTAATTACGCTGGGGATATTCAAGTATTAAAAGTTAATTTTAATGAGAATAACGATAATTATTTATCCAACCAGACAGGATTAGTCAAATTAATTCTTGCCAGTAATCATCTTATTTTAGGTTGTCATACATACGGATTAAATCAACCAGATTTAATTAATATTATTAGCCTGATGATAAAAGAAAAGAAAAAAATTACTTATTTGTTTAACTATAATTTTAGAGAACCAATTTTAAGAGATATAGTCATCAATATTGAAAACCAATGGTTAATCAATAATCAAAAAAATATTAATTGGGAAACTTGGTTGATTTGGACAAGAATTTAAATATTTGGTCATAAAAAATAGTATTTTTTCATCCTATATCTGTCTTCTATTAAAAATCTTCTCGATATCTAACCCAGTAATAATAAAATTAATTTTTATCAAACTTTAACTAATAACCTTTAATACATCTTGGGGTTGAAGTTTTTGTTTAAACCAAACAATTTTATTAGGTAATTCATTAAAATTCACTCCAGCTTTAGCAAGGTTTAAGCGCTCAGAAATCGCTAAAACTAAATTATCCTTTTCTACTTTTTGAACTTGATAAAATTTCTTTTGTAAATATTTTGGACTCCAATAACCAACAATTTCTAACAAAAATTCTCTACCATCGGGATGAATAATACGAAAATCGGGAATCATCACACTACCCGGCACAGGCAATAAATCAACTTCCCTTTCTAATCGCCATAGTGTCTCTAATTTTGCCCAACTTCGAGCAAAAGACTCCTCCAAAAGACTATCATAAGTAGTATTAATATTATAATGACTAACCAAGCCACAACTATCATCGAGATGAAAATGTAAAGTCTTATTTCCCTTGCCATAATTATCCTTGAGAGATAATTTTGCTTGTAAACTCCACTTTCTCACATGAAGTAAAGCTGGAATCATTTTGGCTAAAGCTAAACCATAACGCGTGCTACTCTTGAAAAGACTGGTCGGACCATCTATATTAATAGTAAATCCTGTATCAGCATCTCCCTCAATGTAAGTCATTAAATCAAATAACTTGAGATAACGAAATAATTGCTTATACTCTCCCGGTTGGTTACGATGGGCATGGATAATAATTTCACTAGCACGATAAAAAATTCCTTGCACTTGCGATAAATTATAACGATGAATAAGAGTTTCTGGTTGCGGTGACTCAAATTCTGTCAAAATTCTATTTTCCTGTAAATCAGCGTATAAACCTTGCTCAATTTCGGGCATAAATACTTCTCGATTTAACTCTTCACTAAGTTTCTGGGCGACTTTTTCGAGGAGAATTGGTTTATTTTCTGGAATCGGTAACGATTGGGAAGCATAACTAAAAACTTTTTCCCTTAATTTTGATGGCATCAAAGGGCTAACTATTTCAAATTGACTGAAATGGTTTTTGAGGAGGTGCGCTAATCCTCTTTTGATGCGATAATCAGGGCTATCTCCTTCTAATTCTTTTAGCTTTTCGTCAACATAGCCTTGAGTTTTGCCAATACAAGTTTGAAAACAGTCAATTTGCTCACAGGCTAAAAATAAGTTAGATTTACTGAGGGCTAGTTTTTTAGGGATAATAGTTTGACTATCATAACGGTGAATTAATAAATCAGTTTTAAGCATTTTTCTTCAGAGGTTTTGTCTCGCAAAGTTGCTAAGGTTTTATTTAAGAAATTTAAGAGAAAAAGAAAGTTTTGAGATATTTTTTATTCTATCTTTTTTCAAGATGTTAAACACATTAATTCTGATATTTAAGTCTTTATGAAGCATTGCTTTAAAGTACTTTGTATTAAGAATTTAATTACATTGACTACCACACTATTGTCGAATTGCTTATAGGCGATATTTTTATTATTGCTAATGATAAAATTATCAGGAAAACCCATGATTCTAGCGCACTCCCTCGGTGCTAATTTACGGATTTTGTTATTAACTAAATAGATGCCAGTTTTAGCGCCCTTCACCACATCCACCTTATACTTTGTCTTATATACTTGATATTAACTTGCACACAATCATCAAAGTAAGAACAGTGAAAAGTAATCTTATTTCCCCCCCTACAAAAATTCGATGGTTTTAGCTGAAAGTATAAATGGAAGCTAAAAAGGTAATATTAGTAACTTGATGGTAGTGATATTGATTTTGTGGACGCATCAATGCTGAATTAGAGTAAACCCTTATCCCTTAAACCATTAGCACCCCCATATTCGCTGATTTGCTCTTGATGAATCATTGTAACTAAATCCAGGGATAACCAATGAATATTCACTTTGCTAACTCTCATAAAGCATTGCAATATTGTTTCATTACCTCTCGTGCGGTGTCCATTTCTTCTTCAAATTCAGGATTATAAGGGGTAATTTTAAAGCCGTTAGAGGTAGGAGTAAGATAAAGATGATCGCCTTTTTTTATGTGCATTTTGGCTAATACTTCTTTGGGTAATACAACCCCTGTGGAATCACCGATGGTAGTTACCTTGAGTTTTAACATCATCTCATTCTAAAATTTATTAGAAACAACATTATAATCTTTTAAAAACTTGAAAAGTATTTCTCGCTAGTAAATATGATAGATTTCAGCTTACCATGATTTCCTCACTCATTATTGTCGCATAATCCACACCTTGAGCTTAAACTTTTCTTTACAAAATGACAGTAAGATGTTTACAGAAATTTAAAAACAACGAGGTAACAATATGCCTTTTACCATTGATTCAGCTCGTACCATTTTCCCACAAACCCTAGCGGCGGATGTTGTACCAGCAACCATTGCCAGATTTTCTCAGTTAAATGCAGAAGATCAATTAGCCTTAATTTGGTTTGCATACTTAGAAATGGGTAAAACCATTACCATTGCAGCGCCCGGTGCCGCTAGTATGGTATTAGCTGAATCAACCCTCAACGAAATCAAAACCATGACACCGCAACAACAGTCACAGGTAATGTGTGATTTAGCCAACCGTGCAGATACCCCTATCGGTCGTACTTATGCAGTCTGGAGTGCTAACATCAAATTAGGTTTTTGGTATCAACTCGGTAAATTTATGGAAGAGGGTTTTGTAGCGCCCATCCCCCCCAGTTATCAGTTATCAGCCAATGCTAACGCCGTTTTAGACGCCATCAAAAAATTAGAATCAGGACAACAAATCACCGTATTGCGTAACGCCGTAGTGGATATGGGTTATGATGTCAATAAACTAGGTAACGTTACCCGAATTTCCGAACCAGTAGCGCCCCCCAAAGAAGTTTCCCAACGTAGTAAAGTTACTATTCCTGGCATCAGTAATCAAACTGTCTTAGACTACATGGATAACTTAAATGCTAACGACTTCGATACCCTGATCGAGTTATTCATGGCAGATGGTGCATTACAACCTCCTTTCAAGCGCCCCATTGTCGGTAAAGAAAGCATCTTACGTTTCTTCAAAGAAGAATGCCAAAACCTCAAACTAATCCCCCAACAAGGAATTATTGAACCTGCTGATGATGGTTATACTCAAATTAAAGTAACAGGAAAAGTGCAAACCCCTTGGTTTGGTGGTAACGTGGGCATGGATATTGCTTGGCGCTTCCTTCTTAACCCTGATAATAAAATCTTCTTTGTCGCTATTGACTTATTAGCATCTCCCAAAGAATTACTAAACTTAATTCGTTAATCATCCTTTACGGCGATGCACTGCCCACCGTAATTTTCAAAAATTAAATTAAAAAAAAGAGTTTTTCTCGAAAGAAAAACTCTTTTTTTTGCGGTTTACCGAAAGATATTGATATTATATAGTAATCTTCAAAATTTCTTATATATCTATCTAATTCATAACCAATTATGTCCACAACAGTTACCCATACAGGATGGAATCCTCTTGAAATACAAATCAGTCATCAAGTTTTGCAAAAAGCCTATGGGCGCGAAACAGCAACTTTAATGGCAGAAGTTAAAAATCAGACTGATAATATGACAAATATTGAGCAATTATGGCAAGTGCATGATCTTTTAAGTGCCAAGCGCCATGATCTCGATGGTAAATATGATAATCGAGAAAGTATGTTAGTCTTTACTTTTGCTCAATTATTAAAGGAAGGTTGGATTAGTTTAGAAGAGTTAAACGGTTTAGATTCTGGCAAGTTAGCGAAAATTTCTTCTTTGTCAAAAATGTAAAAAAGAGCATTTTTAAAATTTACCCTCACCCCTAACTCCTCTCCCACAGGAGAGGGCGGGGCTGTTTCATCGTAGCAAAGTAAAATGGGCTATAATCTTTAGCCTATAAGTATCAGAGAGTTTTTTGCTCTTGACATTTTAGTTATTATTTAAAAATTTTGAGAAAATCTTTTTTCATCAAAAACAATCAAAACTGATTACTTTTTACTTGTTATATCAAGTTCGGATAATTAGTTACAAATAGATTATCTCTCCGCACTTTATCCACCGTGTAATGAATTACACGGAACCAATAGGTTTACGTTCAATAAATTGAACTAAGATATTGATCTCACTAATTTGTAAGTGATCGCGCAGCGGCAGCCTTCGGCTGATCAAACGGACTTGATATTACTTATTATTTTGTCTCAACTAAAAATTTTAGAATGAAACAGCCCTGCATAAGTGAGGGAAGTAATATTTTCTAATAGTCAAGCAAATAAAAAATTAATTTTGCCTGAAAACTTCCTAAAATATTAACTAATGAGTCAAGAAAAAATTTTAGTTACAGGTATAGGGATATTATCTTGCTTAGGAGATAAACAACAAACATGGGAAGCCCTAAGTTTAGGGAAATGTGGGCTAAAATTGCAACAACCTTTTGATTTCCTTCCCCCTTTACCCCTTGGCTTAATTAACAAAAACCCCAGCGCCCTCCACCCCATCACCGACAGGGTAATAAAAGCCACCTTAAAAGATGCCCAAATCAGCGCCCCTCAACCAGATATGGGCGTGGTAATTGGTTCGAGTCGAGGTTGTCAGGGAAACTGGGAAACTATGGCACAAACTTGGTTAGCAGAAAGGAAAATTAAGGGTAATTGGTTAACTAATTTACCTTCTCAACCGGCACAAATGGCGGCGCACTTCCTGCAAACCAGCGCCCCTGTGTTAGCGCCCATGACGGCTTGTGCCACGGGATTAACGGCTGTTGCCCAAGGCTACGAGTTAATCAAACGGGGTTACTGTCAGAGAGTAATTGCTGGGGCGGTGGAAGCGCCCATCACCCCATTAACTATGGTGGGATTTCGTCAACTAAAAGCCCTCAGTCGTAACGGTTGTTATCCTTTCGCTTCTTGTCGAGACGGCATGGCATTGGCTGAGGGAGGGGCGCTGTTAATATTAGAAACGGAAACTTCTGCCAAACAACGACAGGCTAAAGTTTACGGGGAAATTATCGGTTGGGGTTTAACCTGTGATGCTAAGGAAATGACAGCGCCCGAAGCCTCAGCAGATTCAGCTTTATGGGCGATTAAACACAGTTTACGCCATGGTAATGTAAACATAACAGATATTGATCACATTCAAACCCATGGTACGGGAACAGTTTTAAATGATGCTAGAGAGGCTCTATTGATTAGTAAATCTTTTCCTCAGCAACCTTATATTAATCACCTCAAAGGCTCACTAGGTCACTGTTTGGGAGGTTCAGGGGCGCTGAGTTTAGCTTTAACTCTCATGTCTTTACAACAACAAACATTATTGCCTAATCATAACCATGGTGATTATGACCTTAATTGGGTGAATAAGGTGGAGGGCGCTGATTTTCACTATTCTCTCTGTTTTAGTTTTGGTTTTGGGGGACAAAATGCCGTAATTGCTGTTAAACGTTGCTGAATTTAGGTAAGGTTTTGAGTAATGAGTAAAAAGTAAAGTTGAGTTCAATTTATTGAACGTGATACTGTTGGTTCCGTGTAATTCATTACACGGTGGGGTGACGCTTTCAGGTTAAGCATTGAGGAAGTAAGCAAAACTTAATAGACATCTCCCACAATAGCTATTTTAAGGGTTAAAGCCTGTAAGGGTTGAATAATATTCAACCCCTACGAGCTAATCAAAAATAATTTATGGAGAGGTCTAAGGTAACAACAACAACGATAATGATACGATTATGAAAATTTTATTGATTAATTATGAAAAATTGGCAAAAAACATTAATAAAAATCAGCGCCCTCACCCTATTATTAAGCGGATGTGGCAGTGTCAATAATCAATCTTCAGATAAACCTCAAGTAGTGTCCACCACAACGATTATTGGAGATTTAACCGCACAAATAGCAGGGGATGAAATTAACCATAGCAGTATTTTAAAAGCAGGAGAAGACCCTCATATTTACGAGCCAGTACCGCAGGATAATATTATCTTAGAAGAAGCTGATCTAATTATCTATAACGGTTATAACCTTGAGCCTAATCTCATTAAGCAAATTTACGCTACAGTGAAGGTCGCTGAAACCTTGGCGGTGGGTGAAGTAGTTAAACCTCTTGATTTTGAATATGAGGGACAAAAAGCGCCCGATCCTCATGTTTGGGGCGATGTGAGTAATGTTAAGATAATGGCGGAAGCCATTAGGGATGAATTGATCGAACTTTACCCCGTAGGAGAAGAAACCTTCCGTAATAATACCAGCTCCCTCCTCACCGAATTAAGCAACCTTGATGAGTGGATTAAAACAGAAATTGGGCAAATTCCCCCCGATGATAGAAAATTAGTAACTACCCATGACGCATTTCAATATTATGCCAATGCCTACGGTTTAGAAATTCCCGGCACATTGATTGGCATTAGTACAGAAGAACAACCCAGCGCCCTCACCCTGCGTAATTTAGTAGAAACCATCAAAGCTACCAATATTAAAGCTATTTTTGCGGAAACTACCATCAATCCAGCATTGATAACCACTGTGGCACGGGAAGCCGGAGTAAAATTAGCTAATCGAGAACTTTATGCCGATTCGGTGGGCGCTGAAGGAAGCGATGCTGACACTTATATCAAAATGATGAAAACCAATACTACTACCATCGTAGAAGCCTTAAAGTAATCTTGTTGCTTCCGTGTAATTCATTAGACATCTCCATAAATTATTTTTTATTGTCTCGTAGGGGTTGAATATGATTCAACCCTTACAGGCTTCAGCCCTTAAAATAGCTATTATTGGAGAAGTCTATTACACAGTGAGGTAAAGTGCGAAGATAGAATATTGAGATCACTCATTAGGGTCTGCTGAATAAATCAAAACCCTTGTCAAATAAAAGTTTAAAGTCTATTCTACATAACAAAAAGTGTCATAAATTGACTTTTTTCTCTAAAAATACTCTATTTTTTCCATCCGAATCAAAAATAATTGATACAAATGAGCAATTTATAAAAAGTAACTATTTGGCTAAAGTCTTTAATTTATCAGCATTCTACCTGAAACCTGACACCTGAAGCCTGATACCTCCCCTCACCAAAATACTTTTTCAGCACCATCTAATTATCCCCAGCGCACGATTCCAGCACCCCAACTTAAACCAGCCCCAAAACCAGACATAGCTAAAATGTCTCCCTTTTTAATTTTGCCTTCCTGTCTTGCCTCATCAAGGGCAAGGGGAATAGAAGCAGCAGAAGTATTACCATAACGATGCAAATTACTAATAATTTTCTGTGAAGGAATACTTAAACGATCTGCCACCCCTTGAATAATTCTTTGATTAGCTTGATGGAGAATGAGCCAATCAATATCATCAGTGGTCAAATTGGCTCGAAACAACGCCTTTTCGATCACTTCTGGCACTCTATTCACTGCAAAACGATAAACCTCTCGACCATTCATGGTAATACAGTTAAAACCACCCTGATTAATGGCTTTATCCTCCCCAATCACTTTATGTTCTCCACTGTAGGCAAGATTAAGATTATTATTGAGTAAACCATTACTACACATCTCAAAACCCAGTAAATTATCCCTCTCATCACTCCCACGACACACCACAGCGCCCGCCCCATCACCAAATAATACACAGGTAGTACGATCAGACCAATCTACCCAACGGGATAAACAATCAGCACCAATCACCAAGACATTTTTATACACACCAGTACGAATGTATTGGGAAGCGGTGACAAGGGCAAACACAAACCCCGAACAGGCAGCAGTTAAATCAAAGGCTACCGCACGAGTTGCACCCAATAAACCCTGTACCTGTGCCGCGCTACCAAACAAATCATCAGGGGTAGAAGTGGCTAAAATGATCAAATCCACTTCATCGGGGGTAATCCCCCCATCGGCTAAGGCTAATGCCCCAGCCTGGGCTGCCAATTCACTTAAACTAAGATTATGAGCGATACGGCGCTCTTTAATACCCGTGCGAGATTGAATCCAATCATCAGAAGTATCGACTATTTTGCTTAAATCTTCATTACTAATGACTTGGGGGGCAACAGCCGAACCACTTCCTATTATTGTAATGCCCTTGCTTATATTCAAAATAGACGACTCCTTACCAAACTGCAATGATTTATCTCCTGTTTTTTGATGATGATTAATTTTTTTGACCTTCTACCGCAACGGAGGGCGCTTGATTAATCTGAATTGATTTCGTTTCCTGATAATTACGAATACGCTCCACAATTTCATGATCAATCGCTTCCTTCGCTACCCTAATGGCATTAAAGATGGAGGGCGCTTGGGAGCTACCATGACTAATGATACATACTGCTGGTACACCCAGTAATAATGCCCCTCCGTGTTCAGCATGATCAATTCTTTGTTTAATTCTTTTTAAATTGGGCTTGAGAATTGCTGAACCAATTTTCCCTCTTACCCCAAAAGGCAATTCTTCCTTAACAATTTGAATCATGATTTCCCCTACTGCTTCCGCAAATTTCAGTAGTACATTTCCCACAAAACCATCACAAACAATCACATCAAAATCCCCTGATAAAACATCCCTACCCTCGGCGTTACCGATAAATGGAATAGCTGGGTTATCCATCAATAACTTGTAAGTTTCTTTTGCCAACTCATTACCCTTGGTAGCTTCTTCGCCGATATTCACCAACCCAACTTTCGGTTCTTCAACTTCGAGAACATATTTACTATAAATAGTTCCCATGAGGGCAAACTGTTCTAAATATTTTGGTTTACAGTCCACATTAGCGCCCACATCCAAAACAATAACAGACTTATTAGCGTACATAGTGGGAAAAACTGCGCCAATAGCTGGACGATCAATGCCCTTAATACGCCCCAAACTAAGAGAAGCGGCCGCCATGGCAGCGCCCGAATGACCTGCAGAAACAACTCCCTGCGCCCTTCCCTCTTTAACTAATTTCATAGCGACATTGATAGAGGCTTGGGGTTTACGACGCACACCAGTTAAGGCTCCTTCGTCCATAGACACAACCCCTTCAGAAGGGACAATTTCAATATTATCTAGCCCTCCTTCGTGGTGATCTAACTCCGCCTGAATCGTGTTAGCATCTCCCACTAATAAAATGTCGATGTCTAATTCTGCTGCCGCTCGGATTGCACCAGCGACGATTACTCCGGGCTCTTTGTCTCCGCCCATTGCATCCACTGCTATTTTCGCGCGTGTTACTGCCATTGCTCAGTTTATTTGGGTTAAAATCTTCAAAATTATATCACGTCTTGCCTACCATCACCGTTACCGATGAATGAAGGGTCAAAGTTTTTTCTTATTTATCAGCATCATAGCTTAAAAAGGGCAACAAATAGTTATGAATTATGAATTATGAGTTATGAGTTATGAATTATAATCATCTCCCTTTCTACCTAGGGGGTTTTCAAAATCGAAGAAAAATTGCATTTTTCTTAGTCGCTTTAGCTGACACTTAGACAAGCTCAGTGCATCGCTTTTGCTATTAGCGTAATGGAGATTTATTGCAAAGGGATTTATTGGCTTAAACCCATATCCCACAATGAAATAAATTTCATTGCTAATAGCTTAACTCTACGCGCATTGAGTTTTTTTAATCAAAAAATCAATATTTCAAATATTAATTGATTAATTATTAGTTAAAGTATATAGAAAAATCTTTTTTCATCAAAAAGAATCAAAACTTATTACTTTTTACTTGTTACTTATTACTTTTTACTTGTTGCTTACTACTTTGTCTCAACTAAAAATTTGAGAATGAAAACGCCCTGCCTTCCTCCGCTCCCTCTGCTTCCCCATGGGAGAACCGAACCAATTAATACGGATAGCACCCATAAATATATTTGTCAACTCGTTGCAATAAAAATTTACATAAGTTAATATAGAAATGTCGTCAAGCAAAGGAGCTTGAAAAACATGGCAATCTTAATAGCATTATTTGTAATCGGTTGGTTAGCGGTATCTTTAATCGGCACTCAAGCCTATTTCAGAGGAGAACAAACTAAAACCATTCACGAACGTAATTGGAACTCTGATTCTTTCGATCTTTTGGCTCAATCTTTCACGGGGAATGATACCGATTATTTAGTGCGTGTACCGGCTTTCACTACGGATGCTTCTCGTGTCAATCAATGTCGTTAACAGGAAGTTTTCAAGAAAATAAAATCTTTAATTTGGGAAATAGCTGAGGTGAGATTTTTTCTCATCTTTTTTTTGTTTAACCTCTTGACGAAAAAAAAAACAGTTGTTATATTAGATTTATTGAAATTATATTTCTTACCGTTCAGGAATAAAGGAGGTGATGCCCATGGTTGATAGTATTAGTAAAACTTTGGGTTCTCTTTTCGGCAATGGTGAATTAAGCGCTGGGGCTATTCTTTAATTATTAAAGTTTCTTCCAGTAATTACATCTAAACTGATTAGAGAATCCGAAATTATAGATATAAAAAAAGCCCTTAGATAATCTCTAGGGGTTTTTTCATGGAATCATTACCATATAGAATATGGTAAGGTGAAAATCTTTTTTTGCTCACTATCTCTTACTCAATCAATCATGGATCAACAACAAATAAAAATGAATTTTCTTGATGAGGCAGAAGATTGCTTCCATGCCGTTGAATCAAGTATATTAAATATTAGCTCTACCAGTGCTGATTCTAGCAAGTTAGATATGGCTTTGCGCGCTACTCATTCGGTTAAGGGGGGCGCCGGAATGATGGGCTTTATGATGTTGAGTGAAGTTGCCCATGGTTTGGAAGATTTTTTTAAGATTCTTAGGGTTCGTTATCATGATACTACCATCGATGTACAGGTAGAAACTCTTTTGTTACAAGGGGTAGATCAGATGCGCTCCATTGCTGATTGTTACCGTCAAGGTTTGGAAACCATACCGCCGGAATTTTCTTTTACTACTGAGCTTATTTTTACAGAATTACGACAATATTTGGGTGAATTACAGCAAGAAGATGAAAATTTTTTGTTACATCAAGAGGATGTTAGCGCTGATTTAGTTTTATTTGAGGAAGGTATCGAGGGAATTATTAATAATTTTGCCACAGAAATTGACACGGTGGAGGGCGCTGGGTTGTTGATGGCGTTACAATCCACTTGCGAACAACTTTTGATATGTGGGCAAATGGCTGATTTAAGTCCTTTTATTGAGCTTTGTTTATCCATTCAAATGCAAAGTTTTAATTTGGAAGGGGAAGTATTACAAAATTTTTGTGGGGAAGCATTAAAAGTTTGGCGCCGTTGTCAAGCATTAGTTATGCGTGGCAGTGTGGATAAGTTACCGAATAATTTTGAGTTTTTCTTTACAGCTAGTGATGATATTTCTCTATTTAGTGATAATGATACTGAGTCAATAACTAATACTGTTGATGATTTTGAAAATAATGTTAATCAGTCTCTGGATAATGTTGCATCTTTAAGTGGTGCTTTTGATGAGATTCCTTCAGAGTTTGCGGAGTTGGCTAGTGAGTCGAGTTGGGATAGTAATGATATTGAGTCTTTAAGTGTTGCTTTTGATGAGATTCCTTCAGAGTTTGCGGAGTTTGCTGGTGAGTCGAGTTGGGATAATAATGATATTGAGTCTTTAAGTGATGCTTTTAATAATCTTTCTACTGATATTGAAAAAGTAGCACAGGAATTGGCAGAGGAAACCAGCGCCCGTCACCCCAAAAAAGCGCCCGTCACCGCCAATCAATATCAAACGGTGAGAGTTTCAGCGCAACAATTACAACAATTAAACAACCTATTTGGTAAATTAGTTTTAGAACGAAATCGAGTTAACTTACGCCTCGAACAATTACAGCGCTTTTCTCAATTAATGAATCAACGGATGGAAAAATTAGAAGACTCTAACCAAGAGTTACGCCGTTGGTATGATAAGTCTTCTGTAGCTGGAATGGTAGGTTTACAAAGCGCCCTCAGAGGTGGTTTAAATGAGCAATTTGACGCTTTAGAATTGGATCGTTATACTGATATTCACTTGATTTCCCAAGGGCAAATAGAAACCATTATACAGTTAAAAGAGGTAAAAGAAGATATTAACCTCGGCTTACAAGAAATTAATCAAGGTATCCAAGAATTAAATCAAACTATACGGGCGCTACAAAATAACATGACACGCATCCAAATGCGCCCTTTCAGCGACTTAGTAAAAAGTTTTCCCCGTCTGATTCGGGATTTGAGCCTACAATATGGCAAACAAGTTACCCTCAAAATTAGTGGAGATAATACTTTATTAGATCGCACTTTGATTGAATCTTTGCAGTCTCCCATGATTCATCTTATCCGCAATGCTTTTGATCATGGTATCGAATCTCCCGAAATTCGTCAAAGTAACGGTAAACCAACTATGGGTAATATTACCATCAGCGCCCTCAACCGAGGCACAAAAACTATCATTACCATTGAAGATGATGGGCAGGGTATTAATTTAGGGAAAATTAAGCAACGGTTAATGGGGATGGGTAAATCATCTTTGGAAATTGATTTCATGTCTCAAAATGAAGTCATCAACAGTATTTTTGCCCCCGGTTTTACCACCGCCGACAAAGTAACTGAGCTTTCCGGACGTGGTGTTGGTATGGATGTAGTACGAAGTAACTTAGAAGACATTGGCGGAGATATTCAGGTGAAAACTGCCATGGGTAAAGGTACAACTTTTACTCTCAGTGTGCCTTTTAATTCCTCTATTTTGCGAGTGATGATTGTGGAAAGTGGTGGGACATTTTTAGCTATTCCCGTTAACAGTGTGCGAGAGGTAAGGGTAATTCATCAAGGGGATAATTCCACTGTATCGTGGCAACAGCAGGAGTTATCGGTTATACCCCTGACAGAAATTTTATCATTCAATCGACCTTTTCAACCTGTGCCTATGGCTGGAAATCCGATTATTAATCAGTCGGTGGTAATTATTGTCGGTGAAGGTGAGGGGTTAGGGGCGCTGGAAGTAGAGCGTTTTTGGGGCGAACAAGAAGTGACTATTCGTCCCATTGAATCCTATATCCCTTTACCAACAGGGTTTATCAGCTCTTTAATTCTCGGTGATGGTCGAGTTTTACCTTTAGTTGATCCAGTTGCTTTAATTCAAAATACCTATGAAAATAGTAATGATTTACTATTTTCTTCATTACCTTTTACACCTTCAGTTAATCGTAGCATTTTGATTGTAGATGATTCCATCAATATTCGCCGTTATTTAGCTTCTACTTTAGAAAAAGCTGGTTATTTGGTGGAAGAAGCGAAGGATGGGCAAGAGGCGGTTAATAAATTGTTAGGTGGTTTGGCAGTGGAAGCGGTGATTTGTGACATTGAAATGCCTAATTTAGATGGTTATGGGGTGTTAGAAGAAATTAAGGGAAGACGAGAGTTTGATTCTTTACCAATTATTATGTTAACCTCTCGCAGTAATGAAAAACATCGTCAAATCGCTTTTAATTTAGGTGCTACTGACTATTTTTCTAAACCTTATAATGAACAAGAATTATTAACAAGAATCTCCACAATTATTCCACAATTATAATTTAATCTTTCATTATAATGATTAGGTTGGTAATTATAACGAATTATTAATCAATTATTATAAATTATTAACTAATAATAAAAAATTGTTAATGTAAAAGTGATGCATCGTATCAAATGGTAAATTGTTTGTGGTGATGTTAACGAGTAAAAAGGGCAAAAGGTAAGGGGAAAGGTAAATAAAAAAATAGCTTAAACTACCGTGTTTCTTTCCCCACGTCTTAAAAGACGGAATTTTAAACCCTTTACTATTCAATAATTTTTTATACATTATCAACACAAATTAAAACTAATCAAGAATAGACTTAAAAAAGTTATTTTTTGATTTATAACAAATATACTTATTTTCTATAAATTTTAATTAATATAAAACAAAATTATGAATCAAGATTCAATAGCCATTAAAAATTTAACTAAATATGAGCAAACCAAACAAACAGGTTTATGGGAATTTCGTCATAATTCTGTGGTGTGGGATATTTATTTTATTGAGGGTAAAATTCACCATGCCCAGCATAATCTACAATCTCTCGATACCCTCAAAAGTCTTTTATTTTCTCTCAATTTAACTAAAATTGATTTCAACTCTATTCCCCGTCTTCCCGCCGGAGAAAAATTCCCTTTGTTGTGGATAATTAACCAATTAGTAACTTATAAGTCTCTCAGTCGCATTCAATCAATTATTTTATTAAGACAGTTAACCCAAGATGCCTTGGAGTCTTACTTATGTTGTGTCAACGGTGAAGGGCGCTTTATTAGTAACTTTGACTTACCAGAAAGAATGCCTATTATCATGGAAACTCGTTGGAATACCAGCACATTGGTTAAATTCTCGGTAGATAAATTAAAGCAATGGCAAAAACTGCAACCTTTTATTAAATCACCTCACCAGCGCCCTTCTTGCAAGGATTTAAGTTTGCTAGAAAAACCCATATCGGGGGGAAATTTATCTCCACAAATGCTAGAAAAATTAGCAGGAATGATGAAAGGTTTAAGTTTACGAAGTATCAGTGTAATGCTAAAACAAGATGAAACTAAATTAGCACAATTACTATTACCTTATATTAAACATCAAGTAATTACTATTTATCCGCCCAAATCTCCTTTAGATAAATTACCCATTATTCTTCGTGCTAATGATTTTATTCCCTCAACCCAAATATTAAAAGCTCAAATTGATTCTATTTCTGTAGTTAATCGTGAAGATATTAACAGATATAATCCAGTATTAAACACTGTTAACAATGAAAAAAAATCAAATGTATTTAGTAACATTAGTACCAATAAAAGTAACTATAAAATAGTTTGTATTGATGATAGCGAAGTAATGTTAAATACGATAAAAGAATATTTGGCAAGTGAGCAATACGAAATTTCAACTGTACCAAATCCTATGCAATCTTTACCCACATTGTTTGCTAGTAAGCCCAATTTAATTTTATTAGATTTATCAATGCCTAATATTAATGGTAATCGTTTATGTAAAATTTTGCGAGGTAGTCCTACTTTTAAAAATGTTCCTATCGTCATTGTCAGTGGTAATACTAATTTATTAAGTATGGAAAAAATTAAAGAATTTGGTGCTAATAATTACTTAGCAAAACCATTTACCAAAGAGCAATTATTAGAAATGGTTACACAGTATTTAACTGTCGCCCAAAAAGTATCATAATCGTTTTTGAAAATAATTATAATTGCTTATACTCCTCTTTTTTTGCAGTTCAAAAAAAAAAGTAAAAAAGATGAAAAACCTAACTTTTAAGGAATAATTAGGGGTTGCTGAAAAAGTGGTGTTGTTAGGGGAGTGGGAAGTGGATAGTGAAAAGGCTGATCAATTAAAGACTTTAGCATAACTGAATACTGTGATAAATTCTGACTTTGTATTAAAAATTGTCGATTAGTGACAAGAAAATACTGCATTTTCTCTAAAAAAAACCCTACTTTTGGCGCTTTTTTGGGTTTTTATGATGCTAAAAATCTTTATTTGATAAGATTTTTGATTTATTCAGCAAACCCTAATTAACTCCATTTATTTTCTCGTTAAGCAACTTCTTGTTAGCTTGCTGATTGTTTTACAATATTTCATTAGTCTAAACTATAGGATTAATATCTTTTCGAGATAAACTAATTCGTTTTAATTTCTCATTAACTTCTAAAATCCTGACTTTTATGACTTCTCCCACTTTGACGACTTCGGTAGTATCTTGCACAAATCGGTCAGCTAGTTGGGATATATGTACTAATCCATCTTGGTGGACACCAATATCTACAAATGCACCAAAGTTGACAACATTTGTCACCACCCCTTCTAATATCATGCCTTCTTTTAAGTCGCTAATTTCTTTTATGTCATCCCGAAAACTAGCATAACTAAATTCGGCGCGAGGGTCTCGTCCGGGTTTTGCTAATTCGCTGACAATATCTTGTAAGGTGGGTAAACCGATTTGGTCATTAATATAACGCTCTAAAGGGATATTTTTTATTAAAGGACTGATTTTGTCAATTTGTTTTAATGGTAAGTTTAAATCTTGGGCAATTTCTGCCACAATTGGATAACTTTCGGGATGCACTGCGGTATTATCAAGGGGATTTTGTCCGTCACGAATGCGTAAAAATCCGGCGCACTGTTCAAAGGTTTTTGCACCTAATTTCGATACTTTTAGTAATTCTTTTCTTGTTTTAAATGCTCCTTTTTGATCTCGATAATTAACAATATTATTGGCAATAGTGGGATTTATTCCTGAGACAAAAACTAATAGTTGTGGTGAGGCTGTATTAAGGTCAACTCCGACATAATTAACGCAACTTTCCACTGTTTGAGATAGTTTTTCTTGGAGTAGTTTTTGATCTACATCATGTTGATATTGTCCGACACCGATAGATTTAGGATCGATTTTTACTAATTCTGCTAAAGGGTCTTGCAATCTTCTGGCGATACTCACAGCGCCCCTCACCGTTAAATCAAGGTTGGGAAATTCAGCAATAGCCACGTCACTAGCGGAGTAAATGGAAGCGCCCGATTCGTTAACCATTACTTTTACAGGGGGAGATGCTAAATCACGGAGGAGGGCGCTGATAAATTCATCGGTTTCTCGTCCTGCGGTACCGTTACCAATGGCAATCAATTTTATGTTATGCTTCTGAATAAGATTTTTAATGGTATTCGCACTAATAGCTCTTTTTTCTGCTCCAGTGTGAGGAAAAATGGTGGTATAGTCGAGAAATTGTCCAGTTTCCGATACTATGGCTACTTTACACCCCGTGCGAAAACCCGGATCAATGCCCATGGTTGGTTGCATTCCTGCGGGGGGCGATAGTAATAATTGACGTAAATTCGCCTCAAAAGTTTTGATAGATTCTTGATCCGCCCAGGCTTTTTTTTCTGATCTAATTTCTCTAATTAGGCTAGGTTTTAATAGTCTTTTAAAGCTATCTTCAATGATATTCTGATAGATTTCTCTGATAGATTTGTCTTTGGTTTTTATAATTTTATAGATGAGATAATTAATGATTTCTTCTTGGTCAAAATCAAGGTCAAAACTAATAATTTTCTCATTTTCTCCTCTAAATAAAGCGAGAAGATTATGAGGGGCAATTTTAGTTAGATCAATAGAAAAATTGCGATACATTTCATACTTTGTTGTGCCTTCGGGATAATCTTTTTTGATTTTGGCAATAATTAGACTATTTTTACCAAGAAATTCTCGAATATAAGCCCTAAATTGGGCATTTTCAGCGATTTCCTCGGCGATAATATCCCCAGCGCCCGTCACCGCATCTTCTACAGTTTGCACCTCCTCAGAAAGATATTTTTGCGCTTCTTTAATCACTGATAATCCCTGAGATTTAGGGTTATTTTGAATTTTTAGCCACTCAGCCAAAGGATTTAAACCACGTTGGAGGGCGCTGGTGGCACGACTGCGCCGTTTGGGCTTGTAAGGTAAATAAAGGTCTTCGAGATCATTTTTTAGTAAACAAGCCTCTATTTGTAGCTTTAAACTGTCATGGAGTTTATTTTGAGAAGCAATAGCATCAATGATAAATTGTTTTCTTTGCTCTAATTCTTGTAAATAAGCAAAACGATCGGCAATGGCTCTTAATTGGATTTCGTTGAGGGAGGAGGTGCGCTCTTTTCGATAACGAGCTATAAAAGGAATAGTACAGCCTTCTTGTAATAATTCTAAGGAGGCTTTAATACTATGAAGATTAATATTTAATTCATGGGCAATAATAGCGGCAATATCAAACATAATTACAATTAGTGAAAAGGGCAAGGAGCGAAAGTAAATTTAAAGATAGGTTACACTAGAATATTTTTTGTTTAAGTTTTGTTTGAAAGACAGAGTTTTAAACCTTTTATTTTTGAATAATTTTCAGTTAAATTCTTTCTTTATTAAAGATAGTAAGGAAAAATAGTAATATCTCCTGAGTTATTTTAGAATACTATCATAATTTTCAATAGCTTATTTTTTTAAACATCAAAAATACTATATTCTTTATTTCTACTAATAATTTATCACACTTAAAGTAATATGACAATATTAAATGAATTATGGCAATTAAATTATTTAATATTGCAAAAAATAAGAGGTAAAAGAGATGGTATCTTCGATATTTGTTTCTAATAATTAATTTTTACTAACGATTGAGAATGGTTATAGAATCTATATAATTAGAATATTATACAAAACTTAAATTGATAATGTTAGAAGTTGAAGTTCATAGACAATTAAGAGCGATTTTAAGCAATTCTAATAATAATTGGGTGCATCATCTGACGATGGCAAGAATGATAGCTCGTGGCTTGAGGTTAGGGCGCTGTACCATGATTCAAACAGGAGTTAATTATCAAACTTATTACCCAAGTTTTTTAACCCCTGCTTTGCTTTCATCGGAACGAATAATTGTTGTTACAAATGAAGAAAAACAAAACCAATTAATTAATGATCATATTCCCCGTTTAATGGAAGTTATACCTATTCGCAAAAAAATAATTAGCGAACAAATTAATTTTAATCAAGATCAATTACTTTTTTTAAATTCTCAATTTTGGTTAGAAAATATTGAACAATTTACTGATGATATTCCTACCATTATTGATGAAGCAGAAAAATTACCAGACTCTATTAATAATATTTTAACTATCACTATTACTCAAGAAGATTTAGACATTATTTTAAAAGATAATTCTAATTATCATCTTTTAATTGAAAGGAATTTTGAACATCTATCTCAAATTATTAATAATCATCCTATTAACCCATATAATCGTTATCTACTAGAATATAGAGAAAAAAAATTATTAGTAGATTTGCTCAAATTTTTATCAGCTAATGGAAAAATAAGTGTCAAAATAATTAATTTTTTAAAGCAATTATTAGATTCTCAGTATTATGTTAACTATGTAGAAACTGGTCATAATCAGAAACAATTCATTTTAAAATCTTCTCCTTTAAATATCAATCAAGAATTTAAAGATATTTTAAGACAAAAAAAATTAATTTTAATTGCTAATTATCTAGCGCCCGACAAACAAGCTAAAGATTATGGAGAATTATTAGGCATCAAAACAGAAGACTATACCTGTTTAAAATTTTCACCCCATACGCCTAATGAGATTATAAAATTATATCTTCCTGAAAAATGTCCTTTTCCCAATGAACCGCAATTTAAAGATAGTATTAGTAAGGAAATAAGCGCCCTTGTGGCTAGTATAAAAATTAATCATCAACCAATTGTTATTATTATTGAAGATGTGCCATTACAAGCTCAAATTACCACATATTTAGCATCACAATTTGGCTCAAGAGTGAAATTAAATGAAATCAATTTTGCTAACAATATAATTTTAGTCTGTAGTTTAAATTTTTGGCAAGAATATCAAGAAAAAATTACTCCACCCCAATTATTAATTATGCCAACTTTGCCCATTCCTTCATTAGAAAATCCTCTCATTAGTGCTCAAGTTAGCTACTATAAACAACAAAAAAAAGATTGGTTTCGTTTATATTTATTACCCCATGCTATTCGTAATTTACAACAATTAACGGTAGGATTACGAAAAAATCAAGGGGTTTTAGCCTTACTCGATAATCGTGTTAATTATCGTAGCTATGGGCAAAAAGTTTTACAGGCACTTGAACCTTACGCTAAGATTAATTATATTGACGTTGATTATAGATAAATATGTATAAAAGGGAAAAGGTAAATTTAAAGATAGCTGGAATACTATGAAATTTGCTCACGTCTAATTGAGTTTTGATGATGGATAATTAAAGAGTTTAATTTATTAAACGGCATTACGGTAGCCGTGAAATTTATTGCACGGCGATGAAGGGCGCTAGTCTTATGATTGTAAGATGGAGTAAGGGTTGCTTTTTTTGTTTTTAATCCTTAAAAATTCTTAATATTTATGAGGATGTGATTTATTCAGTAAACCGTAATTATCACTAAATTAAATTTTCATCAAAATCTAAAGACTGCAAATATTTTTCTAAAAAATAGCTTTTATTTTAAAATAAAATTATGAAAATGATTACTTGTCATCAATGTGGACACCAAAATCAAGACTATAGTAAATATTGTGATAATTGTGGGATAACAATTTCACCTTTGACTGAATCCAGCGCCCTTCACCCCACCCCAGAAATCGAAAAAACAGAATTAGATATCGGTTTAATATTCAAGCCAAAAAGTAAAAAGATAGCGCCCTCCGTCGATGAAAATGCACCCACTGATTTAGATAATTCCTTAGACAAAATTGCTCAAATCGAAATAGAAAAGCAAAAAGCAGTTATCGCTGAAAGTAAACAAACTAGCCATTATTTAGCCAATAATATTAACCTTAATAATGAGCCAACAATTATGGAGGATTTATCAACAAAAATCAACTCAGAAGCGACAGTTTTAGAAACTACTCCAGCTAGTTTTAATCTCATTCATGAAACTAGCCAAAAAGTTTTTATCATACCTCTCAATCAACCGATTATAACTGTTGGTCGTGTCAATGATGAGTATAAAATTGATGTGGATTTATCCCCTTTACCCCATAGCGATGTTATTTCTCGCCGTCATTTTTATTTATATGTTAGCTCTGAAGGTTGTTATATTGAGGATGCAGGAAGTGCTAATGGTACATTTCTTAACAATCAGAAACTTAAAAAAGGGGGAAGGGCGCTGGTAAAATCAGGGGATAGCCTAATTTTAGGGCGCAATAATCAACTTAAATTTACTTTTCAAATGATTAATTAGGGTGTCTTGAATAATTTAGACAATATCAAGTAATTTACCCACCGTGTAATGAATTATATCAAGTTCGGATAATCACTTATAAAACAAAGTCTGTATTTTGAGTTTTCAGCAGATATTTAATTGTAACTATTTAAGCGAACCTGATATTACACGGCTAATAGTATCTCGTTCAATAAATTGAACTAAGATTATTAATCATCCATTGTCAATTTGTCTTCACGACACCACTTTTTCAGCGCACTCCATCAACTTTTAAACGAGAAGGGTAATTTTTTCCTGATAAAACGGTTAAAGTAAGAGTTTGATTGTCTAAGTCAAAATTATCTGATAAATGAGGATTTCCCTGATTCAAGTTAAAGGCAGGAAAAGCGCTACTACTAATACTCAAATTCAGCGCTCTTCCCCGTTTTATTTCATAACAGGTTGGTTGTAATTTAAAAGTTACTTTTGTTGATGTTTGCTGATGATTTTTCACTCTTTTATAACCTTGAGTGAAATTATAAATTGTGTCATCTTCTCTTACCTCTGATAATACCGCATTAATATCAAAAGTTTCTCTTTCACATATCACATATAATTCAATTTCTACGTCACCCATAATCGTTAAATCTGTGGTGAAGGGCGCTGAAGTATAGGTAAGAATATCACTGCGATTATTTAACTCTCTCCTTTCAAAACTTCCTGCATTACTACTATAATGCCCTCCTAAACTCGGTGACGGGCGCCAAAAATCATTAACTATAGTATCTTCTGAATTTTCAATATTTTCTATATTATCATTGATTAATTTTCCGTCATCATCTCTAATATTAGCTAATCCTGTACTGTTTAAGTAAAAGTTTATATTATTTTGACCATCAAACTTTTCTGCAAATATATATTTATTCGCTCCCATGACAAATAATTTAATATTTTTAGGAATTAAATCAGTATTTTTTTTACCCTTTAAATAATAATCGAACCATTGAATTTGAATTTCATTAATATCATTATTAGCATTAGTTGAGTAAAACTGACTACCTCTTTTATTACCCCAAGGCAAATGCGCCCAAGGTCCAATAATTAAACTTTGTTGAAAATGACTTTTTTTAGTCATTTTTTGATATAAATTCATTGTCCCGCGCAAATAATTATCAAACCAACCGCCGATATGTAACATTGGTAAATCCACATTTTCAAAATAATTAGAAGGAGATAATTGTTGCCAATAGTCGTCATTTTCTGAATGTTTTAACCATTGATAATAAAAATTACTAGGGCAGTATTTCCGCAACACTTCTTCCACCTGAGAAGGAATATATCGATCAGGAAGATTTCGAGAGGCAAAATAAAGGATAGAATAAGCGTGTAAATCTTGTTTGAGGCGCGCTGTTTCGGCGCTGAGTTGTAGCGCCCATGCTAAATTCAATTCACGACAAAAAGCACCATTTTCATACGCCCAATCTGAGTATAAATCATAGGCAACCATTGCTGGGCAGATGGTTTTCAGCGCCCCTCCCCCACTAATAGCGCAGTATAACTGAGTCATACCTTGATAAGAAAAACCATACATTCCCACTTCACCCGTACTACCATTCAGATTACTTAACCATTGCAAAGTATCTTCCCCGTCGGCAATTTCGTGGCTAAATAATTCAAATTCTCCACCCGAATCGCCTCTACCTCTTACGTCTTGAATCACAACAATATAACCCTGTTGGGCATACCAACGGGGGTGCGCATATACTACGGTGGAGGCAATGGCCCTACCATAAGGCTGACGCATCAATAGTATGGGTAATTTTTCGGTGGTTTGAGGGCGATAAATGTCGGCAACAAGGTTGACACCGTCACGGGTTTTGATGGTAGCTGTTTCTTTGCTGATGGAATACATAGGGAATGAATTATGAATTATGAGTTATGAATTATGAATTATTATTTTCCTTGCTTTCTCAACTTTTTCGCCACATCTTAGACACTTAACCCAGGGAATGAATTATGAATTATGAGTTATGAATTATGAATTATTATTTCCCTTGCTTTCTCAACTTTTTCGCCACATCTTAGACACTTAACCCAGGGAATGAATTATGAATTATGAGTTATGAATTATGAATTATTATTTCCCTTGCTTTCTCAACTTTTTCGCCACATCTTAGACACTTAACCCACAATTTCTAGTCAAATATACTGAAATTTATTAAGTTATGATACTTGGGTGAAGGGCGCTGGGTATCCTATGATAACAATGTTAATTTCTGTGGTGAAATTATGAGCGCAATGAATAAATTTGTTGGTAATGTTACCAGCCTTACTGGTTATGGTTTATTTTATTTACTAAAAATAAGCCCACTTTTATTAATTGTTTTTATCGGTTTTGGCGATAAGTTTTTACCGACACCTTTCAAGGAAACAAGTTTTAATACTCGTAGTGCCATAACTAATGTTTTATCCGCAGAAAAAAAACCAGATCATCTCAAGAATACAAAATATAATAACAAGCGCACTGATCAAATTGTTGATGAGCTTTCTAAATAAGGTTTGCTAAATAAATCAAAACCCTTTTAAAACAAAAGTTTTAAGCAAAATATATAGTCGTTTTAAATAGCAATGAGACACTTTTCTCTTAATAAGAGTAGTCGCAAAGTGTCAAGTGGCGAGGCACACCCCACCCTACAAAATTTTTCAATTTGTCTCAATCTTAATTTAAATGACTATAACTCAAAAAAAGTGCCAAAAATAATCTTTTTTCTCCAAAAAATCTACATTTTTGATCCCCAAATAAAAAGTTATTGATAAAAAAAAGGAAGTTATAAAAAAATAATTATTTGGCTTAACTCTTTAATTTATAAGAATTTTACCTGAAACCTGACACCCGACACCTGACACCTCCCCTCACCAAAATACTTTTTCAGAAACCCCAAAATAATATTAGCAGTAAAATAACCTATCGACTAGATGCCAGCGCCCCTAACCCTTGTACTTTAATCTGTAAAGTATGTAAAACTTTAATGGCTTCTTCTACGGTTGTGCCTGTGGTATAAATATCATCAATAATAATCACCTCAGAAAGACGATTAAAACGGTGATAATCTTTGCCGATGGTGAAAGCCTGATGAATATTGGCTTGTCTTTGACTGGGAGTTAAACTAAACATAGCTTCGGTATTTTTCACCCGTGATAAGAGGTGGGGAAGATGAGGAAAACCAGTAATTTCGCAGAAACCATCGGCGATTAATTCTGCTTGATTAAAACCTCTAATTTTTATTTTTTTAGGATGTAGTGGAATAGGAACTACGGTATATTTTTCTATTAATTTATTTTTGTAAAAATTTAACCACAGTTTTCCTAAATAAGTACCTAATAATTTCGCTAATTCTGGTTTATTATTATACTTTAAATCGGTAATTGCTCTTTTTAAATAGCCATCATATTTTCCCCATATTATAATTTGATAATCTTTAATTTTTATAATACATTCCTTTAAATCTCTTTGCTCACTTTTAATTTTTTGTTCACAATAATTACAGATGATTTGCGGTGAAGGGCGCTGGCATAGAGGGCAATTTTTTTGTAAAAAAAAAGATAAAAATTGATTAATCATTGTCTTATTTAGGGTTTACTAAAAAAAGTATTTTGGTGAGGGGAGATGTCGGGGCAGTTAGTTTGCATTTAAGTTTACTGGTGGAGGTAGGCAAGAGGCAACAGGTCAGCGTTTGAGTTATTTTTAAGACTTAGTATAAACGGTAATTTAAATGCGTCTTAGCTAGGTTTGAAAATTACACCTGAAACCTGCAACCTAAAGCCTGAAACCTACTCAGCTTTTAACTTTGCCCTTTTCCCTTTGCCCTTTTTCTAATTGACGAAAAAACTTATACATTTCAGGAAAATATTTAGTCATGGCAGAGACTTTTAAATATAAATGGTGAGGCAGGGAAGGAGTGCCAGAAACCACATCCCCCGCTTTGACATTATGGGTGATACCCGTTTGTGCCGTTGCCGTAGCGCCATCACCAATTACCGCCTGATTAGCAATACCCACTTGCCCCGCTAAAATGACTCGATTACCAATTTTCACCCCTCCAGCTAACCCCACTTGCCCCGCAAAAGCACAATTAGCACCAATTTGACAATTATGCCCGATGTGGACTAAATTGTCTAACTTCGTGTTTTTACCAAGGCGCGTGTCACCAATGGCAGGGCGATCTATTGTACTATTACAGCCAATTTCTACCCCATCTTCGAGGATAACGCAACCGGTTTGGGGCATCTTATACCAACCGTCAGGAATTGGCACAAAACCAAAACCCTCAGCGCCCACCACCGCCCCACTATGAATAACGCAATTAGCACCTATTTGCGTCCGTTCATGGATGGTACAATTACTATGAAGGACAGTACCATTACCGATGATGCAATCAGGGTAAATGACCACGTTAGGATGGATACAGACATCATCGCCGATTTTAACCCCTTTTTCGATAACCACATTAGCACCAATGGAAACGTTTTCCCCTACTATGACACCGTCAGCGAGGAGGGCGCTGAGATGAATTTGCGGTGAAGGTTTATAGGGTTGATAAAATAAATTGAGAGTTTTGGCGAAAATGAGACGAGGATAACTCGAACTTAACCAAGCAATGCCCCTTTCAGTCGCTTCCGCTTGTAATTCCTGATCTAATGGTAAAATCAACGCAGAAGCGGTAGTTTCTGTTACCATTTTCTTATACTTATCCCCTTCGATATAGCTAAGGCTGAGGGCGCTGGTGGGGTTGTTACTTGCTTCGATAGGTACAATCACCGTAATATCTGGGTTAATCTCCGGGTGAGAAGTTAAGCTGTGGGCTTCAGGGGATAAATGGGCAACAAGATCACTAAATTTCATAGGTTAAATTATGGGTATTTCACTACAAAAAGGACAAAGAATTTCATTATCTAAAATTGCCCCCAGTTTGGTGGCAGGTTTCATCGGTTTGGGTTGGGATGTCAATGCTACGGATACGGGCGCTGATTTTGACCTCGATGTTTCCGTATTCTTACTAGGTGATAATGAAAAACTCCTATCCGACAAACATTTTATCTTTTACAATAATCTTATTAGCCCCGATGCGGATCAATCTGTCAAACTTTTGGGAGATAATCGCACCGGAGAAGGGGAAGGCGACGACGAGGGTTTAATTGTTGACTTGAGAAAAGTACCAACGGAAGTAAAAAAAATTGTCGTCACGGTGACTGTTTATGAAGCTGACAAGAGAAAGCAGAATTTCGGACAGGTAAGAAATGCTTATTTTCGTCTTGTGGATGTACAAACCAAGGAAGAAGTCTTGCGATATGATTTGAGCGAAGATTTTTCAGTGGAAACGGCAGTAATCATGGCGGAAGTTTATAATCAAGGTGGTGAATGGCGCGTTAATGCTGTTGGTTCAGGTTTTCAAGGGGGATTACAGACGCTTTTAGACCGTTACAATTAGATTTGGAAAGGGGGTGTTTTCAAAGTCAGGATCAAAATTGATTTGTTTTTGACAAGAAGACAATATAAGGATGATCCCCCCCAACCCCCCTTAAAAAGGGGGGAGATTCAGGGAGACAGGAGGATTTTTTACTATTAATTGATTTATTAGTAGTTAAAAACCTCTGAATTTCAGATTATTGGCTAGTTTGAGAAACTAACATTTTTGAGAATGAAAACGCCCTGCTTCTCAAGGGGGGAGATTCAGGGAGAAAGGGAAGATTTTTTCTATTAATTGATTTATTGGTAGTTAAAAACTTCTGTACTTAATACCCTTAGCTAGTTTCAGAATTTGACATTTTTGAGAATGAAAACGCCCTGCTTTGGAAAGGGGGGGAAAGGGAGGTAATAATTCATAATTCATAATTCATAATTTATTTAACCCTTGCCCCTTGCCCTTTTGATTAATTAGCCTTGCATCCATTCCGTATGGAAAAATTCACCTTTTGGTTTATCTGTACGCTCATAGGTGTGGGCGCCGAAATAATCTCTTTGTGCCTGAGTGAGATTTTGAGGGAGACGGGCGCTTCTGTAGCTATCAAAGTAATCAAGAGAAGCACTAAAAGCAGGAATAGGAATACCTGTCTGATTAGCCATTACTACCACATCACGCCACGCCTGTTGACGATCTAAAATACTTTGTTTAAACTCAGGTGCGAGTAATAAATTAGCTAAATCAGGGTTGTCGGTGAAAGCCTTGTTAATTTTGTTTAAAAATCCAGCTCTGATAATACAACCGCCTTTCCAAATTCGGGCAACTTCGGGTAAATTGATATTGAAATTGTATTCTCTGGAAGCCTCAGCAATTAAAGCCATACCTTGCGCATAAGAACACATTTTGGAGCAATACAGCGCGTCTCGCACTTTATCAATAAAACTGGTTTTATCCCCATCAAAAGCGGTAGTAACGCCTGTTAACTGAGTAGAAGCTACAACTCGTTCATCTTTTAAGCTAGAAAGCACCCGCGCATTAACCGCAGCGTAAATAGTGGGAATAGGTACACCTAACTGTAAAGAACTTACCACAGTCCAGCGCCCGGTGCCTTTTTGCCCAGCAGTATCCATAATCAAATCAATTAAATGTTGCCCTGTTTCTTCGTCTTTTTTGGAAAAAATATCAGCGGTAATTTCAATCAAAAAGGAATTTAACTCATCGGTAGTATCCCATTGTTTAAAAACTTGATGTAATTCGTCATTACTCAACCCGACACCATTTTTCAATAAATCGTAGGCTTCGGCAATCAACTGCATATCACCGTATTCAATGCCATTATGTACCATTTTGACATAATGCCCAGCGCCCCCCGGACCAATATAAGTCACACAAGGACCATCATCCACCTGAGCGGCGATTTTCGTTAAAATCGGTTCTAACTTCTCATAGGCGCTTTGTGTACCACCCGGCATCAAAGAAGGACCCTTGAGGGCGCCCTCCTCACCACCACTGACACCCATACCGACAAAACCTAAACCAGTGGCTTCTAACTCCTTAGTGCGTCTTTCGGTGTCTTCATAAAGAGAATTACCACCATCGATGATCATATCACCTTCTTCTAATAACGGTTTTAACTGTTGGATTACCGCATCAACGGGGCTACCAGCTTTTACCATAATCAGAATTTGGCGCGGGCGCTCTAAACTTTGCACAAATTCTTCCACACTATAGGCAGGTTTAATATCTTTCCCCTGCGCTCCAGTTGCCATGAAATTCTCGGTTTTGTCAGGGCTACGGTTATAAACAGCAACAGGAAAACCCCTACTTTCCACATTGAGGGCGAGATTTTCACCCATTACCGCTAAACCAATAACACCAAAGTTTCTGCTACTCATAAAATATCGCTTGTAAATTGCTAA
The DNA here is from genome assembly GCA_015272165.1 of Cyanobacterium sp. T60_A2020_053. Classification (NCBI taxonomy): domain Bacteria; kingdom Bacillati; phylum Cyanobacteriota; class Cyanophyceae; order Chroococcales; family Geminocystaceae; genus Cyanobacterium; species Cyanobacterium sp. T60_A2020_053. Next base: position 1,963 of record JACYMF010000065.1, on the reverse strand, counting down.
CAACTACAGGTTAACTCGATATTTTTAATTCTTATCAAAAAATTTTATTAAATTTGCCAAGAGGGGTATTTAGGGGTTGCTGAAAAAGGTGAGTAGGTTTCAGGCTTCAGGTTGCAGGTTTCAGGTGTAATTTTCAAACCTAATACCTAATACCCGATACCTGACACCTTTACAGCTATGCTTAAAACCTTGATTTGACAAAAGTTTTGATTTATTCAGCAGAGCCTAATTATTAATTATTAATTATTCATTATTCATTATCAATTGTTCATTATTGATAGTTTAGGTAAAATATTGAAGATGTCTGTAGTTTATGATCAACAATTATTAACACCAAGAATGAAGCATACCATTTCTGTCCTTGTGGAAGATGAAGCAGGAGTTTTGACCAGAATCGCCGGGTTATTCGCTAGACGTGGCTATAACATTGAAAGTTTAGCGGTAGGACCCACAGAACAAGTAGGCATCTCTCGTATTATTATGGTAGTACCCGGAGATGAAGACACCATCGAACAATTAACCAAACAACTTCACAAGTTAATTAATGTGATCAAAGTTACGGATATTACCATGATCCCTTCTGTGGAAAGGGAATTGATGTTAGTCAAGGTCAGCACCAATAGCTCCACCCGTGGGGAAGTATTACAAATTGCTCAAGTTTTTCGGGCTAGGGTGGTGGATATCGCTGAAGATAGTTTAACCTTAGAAGTAGTGGGAGACCCGGGCAAAATGGTAGCAATTATTTCTATGGTTAATAAATTTGGCATCAAAGAAATTTCTCGCACTGGTAAAATTGCCCTAACGAGGGAATCAGGAGTTAACACGGAGTATCTCAAATCATTGGAGACTAAAGTTTAAATAATGTTGACTCTTGCAGTCCTTACTCTCATTGTAATTCTCGGTTCGGCTTTTTGTTCCCTTTCCGAAACGGTGTTATTATCCGTGTCAGAGATTCGAGTTAGGCAATGGGCGCTGTCGAAAAAACCTTCTGCTTTAGCTTTATTAAAAATTAAGCAAAAAATTAATCGTCCTATTGCCACCATTGTTATTCTCAATAATATTTTTAATATTGTGGGTAGTATTCTTATTGGTGGTACTATTTCTCAACAGTTGGGTGAGCAATGGTTAGGAATATTTTCGGGAATTTTAACTTTTTTAATTATTATTTTTGCGGAAATTCTCCCCAAAACTCTTGGACAAAGATATGCTGATTCTTTATCCCTTTCCATTGCTTTACCTGTCAAGTATTTAACGATTACTTTTGTGCCTCTAGTGTGGTTACTAGAAAAAGTGATTCAACCTTTGACGAAGGGCGCTGTTTTACCTACTACTAATGAAACGGAAATTAAGTTTTTAACTCGCATCGGTAAAACGGAGGGAGTAATTGAAGCTGATGAAGCGGAAATGATTAACCGTGTTTTTCATCTTAATGATTTATCAGCAGTGGATTTAATGACACCTAGGGTTTTAATTACTTATCTTAAAGGTGATTTAACTCTGGAAGAATGTCAAGAAGCTATCATTAAATCTGAACACACCCGTATTTTAATTGTCCAAGATTCCATTGATGATGTCATTGGTATTGCCTTAAAACATGAGTTATTAACAGCTATTATTCAAGGTAAAAAATCAGAAAAAATTGCTGATTTGGCACGTCAAGCTAATTTTGTGCCTGAGATGATGCGCGCTGATTATCTTCTCAAAAATTTTCAAGACATTCGACAACATTTAATGGTGGTGAGTGATGAATATGGTGGAGTTGCTGGAGTTGTCTCTTTAGAAGATGTATTGGAGATTTTAACTGGGGATATTGTAGATGAAACTGATAAAACTATCAATTTACAGGAAATAGCGCGACGAAAAAGAGAACGTCTTTTAATATCAAAAGGATTGATTGAGTGAATTTTTGGCGTTGCATCATTGCGGGATGATATGCAATTTTCTGATAGGTTGAAACAACTGT
>JACYMF010000064.1 GCA_015272165.1 Cyanobacterium sp. T60_A2020_053 | reverse complement strand
TCTTCTTGTCAAAAACAAATCAATTTTGATCCTGACTTTGAAAACACCCTGCTCTCCGGTGGGAGAGGGGAGTTTTAAAAGATATTAAGCAAAAACGAAATTACTATCAGCAATGGTGGTATTTAATAAGATACCTACATCTTGACCGAAAGCGGTGATAATCACATCGCTACCGTCTTGGTTATAGCTGAAATCGCTACTACCTAAACTTAAAGTAGTATTGAGGAAACCAATTACATCTCCTTCACTAGCGTTGAAATCACTGATAATATTAGGGTTAGAGGGGAGGGCGCCCTCATCCGTATATAACCAGAATTGGTCAGCACCCATAGCGCCGGTGACACGATTACCGCCACCACTGGTACTAATGAAGAGTTTATCATCACCAGCACCAAGGATAATACGGTTATTAGTTCCAGCGAACAAAGTATCATCACCGCTACCAGTATCAATACGACTACCACTACCAGCTTGAGATACATCAATAGTATCCATACCACTACCAGCAAAGAATAATTGACGATCACCAGTGAAACCATTATCAGCAAAAGCAGAATCAAGGTCATCATCACCAGCACTACCGGCAGGGATTAAGGCGAGGGGCGCTGGGGTATTATCCACAGGTAACACCGTGTCTTCACGGAAATTAAGGTTTTGAATTCGAGTATCCTCTTCAATAGGAGTGTCAGCTTGACTAAAGGCTTGATCCGCAGTGGGATGAAATTCCGCTAAATACTCCGCTAAAGCATCCTGTTCACCCGCAATGGGTAGATCAGAATTATTAGGTAAGCCGTTAGGACTTAAATCCTCTAATTTAACGATATTGCTAAAATAGAAAACAGGGTAGCCATCACCCCCACCCTCTAAGAAATCCAGAATTACCATCTTATAAGTGGCATTCGGATCAACTACTAATTCACCGTTGACAACGATTGCTTCTTTCGTGCCATCTTCACGGTTTAAGACGAGATTTTGGATTCTTTCACCCTCCACCGCAACACCAGTAGCAAGACCATTAGCATCACGGGTAAACTCAATAGCCGTATTATCAGGATCGAAACTGAAGCTAAAACCGCCAATTTGTCCGAATTGTCCAGGGGTTACACCCGGCGCCCATCGTGCCACAAAATGCTCTGCTAAATCTTTGATGCCTTGGGCAGAAATATCAGCCACAGAGAGTTTATTATCAAAACGTAAAGAATTTTCAAGGTCTAAGACAGAAATATCCCCTTCTTCTTTGCCTACGGCAGGATTGGCTTGGGGAGGTAATTGAATTAACTCGTTTGTGCCACCATCAATGAAGGATACGCCAATTTGATCTCGGATACCGCCACCATTTTTCACGGAAATATCCACTTCTAAACCGTATTGTCGGGCATACCAGAGGTTAGCATCGGCTGTTAAATTACCGAGGTTAGTTTCTTCCGTACGCACACTAGAACGAAAACCATTGAGCCATACTTCTGAATTACCAAAGGTGGTGGCATCTTTGCCATTAATAAAATCACCAATATTATCCACAACCGCTACTAAGTCTGGATTAGCTACTTCTTTGACTTGCTCAAAAGTAGTGATATCTGCGTCATAAAGTCGATCAACCCCAGCAATATCCGTGGCAAAAGTACCGCTATCATCGCCGATTTCAATAACTTGACCTTCGGAATCAAATTCGACAATTAACTGCCCTAAGTAACGATAATTAGAAGCTGTATTGATTAAATAAACATCATTACCATCAGCATCTTGGAATACTTGAGGATAAGGTTGCAACAACTCAGGAGGAACTTGAGTTTCATCTTCACGCAAAATATCATCATCATTAGCCATGACACGATGAGAACCACCGCCCATGATAATATCAACGCCAGTGAGTTTAGTTGCCAAAGCCTGTTCCATCTCAAATTCTTGTAAGTGAGTCATCAAGACAATTTTATTGATACCTTGACTCATTAATTCATCTACAAAGGGTTGAATATTATCGGCTAAATTTTGGGCGTTAACCTCAATGTCTCGACTGGTAGGATCAGTTAACATGGTGATACCACCAATATTAGCGATTTGAGGCAGATAAGGCACAACTGCACCAATTACTCCCACTTGTTCACCATTGACATCGATAACAACACTTTCCGTTAAGCTATTGGGTAAGGGCGCTTGACCAGATTCGACTACTAAATTTTTCAAGTTAGAGCTATCGGTAGAATAGTCTAAGTTAGTAGATAAGTAAGGGAATAATGCACCAGCATAGCCTGTATTGGGATCAATTCCCACTCCTTGAATACTAGGGTTGGATGCGATAGCATTGAAAAAAGCACCCGGTCCAGCATCAAACTCGTGATTACCAACAGCGGCGGCATCCCAACCTAAAGCATTTTGAACTAAGATGTCTGCAATGCCTTGTCTTCCATAAATATCAAAACTAGCATTAAAGAAAGGTCCAGCGATGAATAAATCTCCAGAAGTTAGTTTGAGAGTATTTTCATAGCGCCCTTCTAAGGCATTCATGACGGCAGAAAAACCGATAGCATCTTGTTGTAAGGCTGAAATACCAGCTTCTTGATCGGAGGCGTGAAGTAGTTGTAATGTGAAGGTTTCAGGCGCTTCTACTTCATACACAGTAGTAGTACCACTTACCTCATTACCTACTAATAATAAAGGATTGCCATTGGGGCTATCTTCAGCACTGACAAAATTAATACTTTCTGGTCCTAAATCTCCAGCAGCGGGGTTAGAACTACCATCTTCTAACTGTTCTGGAACACTAAAATCACGGTTGTTGATGTACTGTACAAACTGAGCATCCGTAGGTTCACTGACATCATAAACCATGATACCGCCCACTCTTTCTAAACCGATGAAAGCGTAAGGAGTGCCGTTAATTTCACCCACTGCGAGCGCCTCTGGTTCAGGTCCTTTATCATCAGAGCGCGCGTCAAAAGAGCTATTATCATCATTATTGCTATTGAAAAACTCAGGAATTTCTCTAGCAACAATTTCCTCAAACTCACTACCACTATCAAATACTAAAGTAGCGTTTTCATCCCAAATAGAGAAAGAACGGGCGCCGTAAGCGTATAACTTGTCGTAGTCACCATCATTATCAGCGTCACCCAAAGTAGTGGTAATATTTAAACGACCTAATTGATCATCAGCTTGTAACTCTTGAGCATTAGGGAAAGCTACAGGGTCTAAAATTAAATCCTTAACCCGATCTTCTTCACTAAAACCATCATAATCACGGCTATCACCTTCATTGGCAGTGAAAATGTAATTCATGCCGTTGATTTCAAAAGTGGCAATGGTATCAGGTTGAAACATCCCTAACACGGGCCAATTACGAATATTGATGGTATCATCACGATTACTAGCATCAAAGGCATTATTTAAACTAAAAACACCTAAACCAATGGGAACACCAGCTTCAGCAAAATCATTATCATTTAAAACAGCGATGGTAGTATTGTCAATTAAAGCTAAACCTTCGGGTTTGTCTGTGAAAGTATAACCATTGGCAGTTAAATCAACATGAACCTCTTTAGTTACAGGCATAATACCTTTAGCCATTAACTGTTCAGGAGTGAAACTATCAAAAGTTTCATTAACCCCTAAAATATCAGCAGGTAACTCCATCAAATTGGTAGCATTAGCTAAATTGATGCGAAATACCACTTTTTGAGAATCATCTTCGAGGCTAGAATCTCTTTCAATGACTAAAAACTCACCGATTTTGTTAGTAGCAACGGCATCACTGATTTTATCGCTACCACTGCCCATGTCTTCTTGAATGTAAAGATATTCGCCCACAACTTCACTGGTAGCAGGATCAAATTCTAAAATTCTGGTAGTTTTGCTGGTGTCAGCATCAGGATTATTGAAAGGAGACTGCACAAAACCATAAAGTTTACCATCTTGTAAGGCAATGGCTTCAAAACCACGATTAGCTTGACGGGTGTTATATTCTTCAGGAAATACACCAGTACCAACTTCATCAGGCAAACCTTGAGGCACAAAACGATTAATTAGAGTACCATCGGCTTCAAAATGATAAATAGCAGGACGATATTCGTCAGCCATCCAAAAAGTACCGTCAGGGGCAACCACAATGCCTTCTAAGTCTGCACCTAAAGGATCAAAGCCTAAAACATTACCATTTTCATCGATGGGGATTCTACCACCATCATCAGATGCCAAGTTAGGTAAACCAGTTAAAGGAGTGCCATCCTGACGGGTTAATAAAATCGTTTCTCCTAATTGAATATCGCCACTATTCGGGTTATATTCAAAGCGCACGACACTAGGCTGTAAATCTGGTAAATAATAAGTGCGTACTCTTTCTGCTGTACCATCACCATTTAAGTCACGATTACCTGTTTCAGTAGGACCGATGTCAGGATGGGTGATAAATTTGTAGTTACCGTTATCAGGATTAATTCCTTCAAAGTATAAACCAGAAAAACCACCTAATAAAGTTTCCCCAAGGGTGGTAGATGTACCGATAACGGGTAAACTAGCTTCGTCAAAGAAAGCGATATTAGCATCAGGGACGAAGTTATGATCTTTAAATCCTAAAGGTGCAATACCTGTAACTGTACTGGTGGCAATATCCACTACTGCTAAAGCGTTGTTTTCCTGTAAAGAAACATAAGCGGTGCTAGAATCAGCAGAAACGGCGATATATTCAGGTTCTAAATCTTGAGAAACAGTGGCATTACCATTATTGCCGAAAATTCTTACACCCTGAGCCATTAAAGCATCTTTTTGAGCATCGAAAGCGTTAAAGTCAGCAGTGGATACAGTAGCGCTAGCTACACCATTACTTAAATCGATGATACTGATAGAACCTTCGGGATCGATGTCATAATTGTCATTGGGTTCACCTTCATTAGCGGTCAATACTTTTGTACCATCAGGGGTAAAAGTAACCATGTCAGGTAAAGCGCCCACCACCACAGTATTAAGGGGGGTTTGAGGGGCGCTGAAATCACTGTTAGAATTGAAAAAAGCAACTGTACCTGCATCAGTTTTGCTGTTAGCCTGGATAGCGATAGCCACTAAACCGTCCTTAACTGCCACACTGGTGGCAACACCGCCCAGATTTGAGCCATCAATAGCCCCAATTTTGACGGGGTTAGTCGGATCAGTTAAATCTAATACATCTACGGATACCGCTTGAGCATTGACGACAAAAGCTCTTTGAGTGGCAGGATCGAAAACCACAATTTCTCCCGCGCCTTCACCGAAAACACCAGTTTGATATGTCCCAATGGGACTAATACTAATTGCCATTTTAATTTTTATTTTGCGTACATTAACAAGAAGTTCTAATTAAAGGTGACTTCCTTTGTAACACCCTATCTCAAAAGATTTAAGACAATATTAACCCTTGAATAACAAAAGGTTAAGATAATGTAGAATGTAGAATTTAGAATTTACGCACCAACAATTAAGCATTAACACTTTATAATTCATAATTCATAATTCATAACTCATAATTCATTAAGGGATTTGGCTAAATTAAGATTAAAAAAAGTTTCACCGTAACTATCACCAGCTATCACAGAAAAGGGTAAACTAGGTTCACCCAAATTATTTAAAATCAAGTCAGCGCCCGTAAAATCATCATGAAGGGTGTAATCATTAACGGTGATAACAGTAGTTAATCCAGCGCCCTTCGCCGCGCGCAATCCCACTGCCGTATCTTCAATGGCGAGACATTCTTGGGGCGGTAATTGTAATTTCTGCAATGCTAATAAATAGATGGAGGGCGCTGGTTTTTTCTGGGCTACCATATCCCCCGCCACAATCACCGCAAAACAATCTTGTAAATGGGCTGGAAAAATATGATTAATTAAGGCTTCCACATTATCAATGCCCGAAGTCGAAGCAATAGCCATTTTTATATTACTCTCCTTCGCCTCCGTAATTAAACGAATCACGCCAGGGCGCAAGGAAATTTTATTTTCCGTAATTAGCTGTTGAAAATATTTATTTTTTAATTGATAAACCTTGACAATAAAATCATCATCGAAGGTAAAATCAGGGTGAAAATTAGTTAGATAATACTTGAGACGCTCTTTCCCTCCACCAATCGCCAACAAATTACCATATAACTCCACACTCCAACACCAAGGCAACCCCAGAGACTTAAAGGCATGATTGAAGGCAACTCGATGCCCGTCTCTTTCTGTTTCCGCCAACGTGCCATCTACGTCAAATATTAAAGCTGATAAGCTCATTTCGTCTATCCAGCGTAATGATAATTAGTGCTGACACTATTAACTAAAGACTGTAATCTTTGTTCTAAACTGTTTTGACCTTGTTCAAATCTACCATGATTAAGTGATTTTTCCTGAACTTGATTATCAACTCCGTAAACAACTTTATCATTTAACAACATTTTAAAACTTTCTGTTGTCCAAGGAGATTGATGGGGAGTTTCTACTAAAGTTTGAGCAGAGAAGGAAATACTATCACAAAAAACATGATCAAATACTGTTAAAGAGTCTAACTGCAAATCTTCTACTAGCGCCCCTGTGAGGTTAGCATTGGTAAAATCAGCGCCCTTCACCGTTGTAGTAGTTAAATCAGCTTCGATGAAACTCGCTTTAATTGAATTACTGTGGGATAAATCAGCTTCAGTGAAATAAGCACCATTAAAATTACCTTTAGCTAAATTAGCATAAGGGAGACGGGCGCTGATAAAATAAGCCTCTAAACAACTGGCTTCTTGAAGATTTACCCCTGATAAACAAGCACGACTGAAATCAGCTTGGGAAAAATAACCGCCGTATAAATTAGCATCCTGTAAATTGCCTAAGCTAAAATCAGCATCATTGGCATAAACCCTAGTTAAATTAGCTTGACTAAGATTCGCTTTTGATAAGTTTGCCCCAGCTAAATTAGCTTGACTAAGATTTGCACCCTTAAAATTTACCCCTTTAAGGTTAAGATTATTTAAATTAGCATCCGTTAAATCAGCACCACTTAAATCGGGGATAGTCGTAGGGTTTTCTTTTCTCCAATTATTCCAAGTGGTAGAGTGTTGAGTGATGAGTTCTAAATGAATTACGTTAGCCATTATCTTTTTGTCCTCGATGAGTAAATATTGAATCTTTATAAAATTTCTGGGTGAGTTCATAACAAATCTTAAATTTTTGTTAAGCTCACTTTCTATTTACCATCACAAATGTGTATATCTTGTGGAGAGTTGTTTAAAAGGGCAAAGTTAAAAGGGCAAAGGTGAGTAGGTTTCAGGCTTCAGGTTGCAGGTTTCAGGTGTAATTTTCAAACCTAATACCTGACACCTTTACAGCTGTGCTTAAAACCTTTATTTGATGAGGGTTTTGATTTATTCAGCAACCCCTACTTAATTGTTAGTGCCTAAATTCTAAATTATTCCCCCTTTTTCATCACACCTTATCTATTTACGCTCAGGATGCCCAAACCAAGTTCGTTGATTTTGATCAGAAGTATATTTTTTTAAATTTTTGACGAGACACATTTACCCAGTCTTTAGCATCATATTTCGGTAATTTAATTAACCAAGTTAAAGGGGGATAAACGATCCACTCACCAAAACGAATAAACCAAAAAATCGGAATTGCTAGGGCTGTAATCCATACAGCTAAATGATTTCGCCAAGCGCCCACCGCTCGACTCAGGGTAGGATGAATTTTCTGCTTAGTCTCAACTTGATGAGTTAACTCGTGTAAAATAATCCACACCCATAGCGCACTCAATTCGGCTAATAAAGCAATGGCAATACCCCACCAACCCTGAAAAATAACACCGATGACTAAGGGTAAAAGCATGAAATAAGCCAATGCTAAATCGATGCCGGGCGCTTGGCAAAAAAAATCATTGATTTTTTGACCAGTGTCACCACTCTTTGCGGTTAAGTGTAATAATCCAGCCCCTGAAAGTAACCCAATAATTAATGAGATATATAATTCTGCTTGAGTAATTGTCCATTATTTACAAATACTTTTGCACTATGCCCCAACCAGTTAAACCCACGAGAAGAAAAGCAAAAAACAAAGCAATATTAACCCGAATATGGAGGGCGCGCGCCCAAGATTTACCTTGTCTGAGGCGGAGGGCGCTGTAAGCGGAAACTAACGTTAAACCTACAATTAACAACCCGGCGGGTAAATGCCAAGAATGCCCCAAACTACCGTAATAGCCTAAAGTACCAATTAAGCCAATAGATAATAAAAGTAAAATTGCCAGTACCATGATAATACCCACCACCCAATGTAAAGGAGTTAACCAACGGGGGCGAGGTTTTCTGTTTTGTCTCAAGATTAAAAAAGCGCCCCCCGACGTAGCCAACACAATATAAAAAAACATCGCAAAACCCATAGCCCAAGCGGCGATTTTCCATAACCAGAGAAAAGAAGGTAAATTCATAGTATTTCCTAAAAAAACATTACTCCCCTCTCCTGCGGGAGAGGGGTTGGGGGTGAGGGCAAAGCATTTTGCTCCCGACTTTGCCAATCCCCTGCTATAGAAGAAGCGTAAAGGCAAATAGAAAAAATAACACCTTAATTATGGCGCAAATAAGCCTCAATAAAAGGCTCTAAATCACCATCAAGAACATTACTAACGGTAGTTACCTCCACATTAGTGCGCAAATCCTTAACTAATTGATAAGGATGTAAAACATAATTACGAATTTGTGTACCCCAACCAGCTTCCACTATATCCCCTCGAATTTCAGCGATTTCCAGCGCCCGTTGCTCTTCCGCAATTATCATCAGTTTAGCCTTGAGAATCTCTAAAGCGCGCTCCTTATTTTGTAACTGCGATCTTTGTTGAGTGCATCTTACCGCAATCCCAGTCGGTAAATGAACTGCCCTAACCGCCGTTTCCACCTTATTGACATTTTGACCACCCTTACCCCCAGCGCGCGTCGTCGTAATCTCCAAATCTTGGTCAGGTATCTCCACAGTAATCGCTTCATTTGCCAATAAAGGCATCACATCCACCCCAGCAAAACTGGTTTGACGTTTCCCATTGGCATTAAAAGGGGAAATGCGCACCAAACGATGAGTACCTTTTTCCCCCCTCAAATAACCAAACGCCCAGCGCCCTTCCACCTCAATGGTAACGGACTTGATTCCAGCCTCATCTCCATCGGAAATTTCTAAAAGATTAACCCGATAATTTTGCTTTTCTGCCCAACGGGTGTACATTCGTAAGAGAATTTCTGCCCAATCTTGAGCATCCGTACCACCAGCGCCCGCATTGATAGTTAAAATTGCGCCTTTTTGGTCATAAATACCACTAAGTAAATTTTGTAACTCCCAGCGATCTAACTCTTGATGTAAACCCTTAATATTTTCCTCAGCTTCTTTGATTAAATCCTCATCGCCATCTAATTCCCATAAATCCATCAAAGCGCGTAAATCTTCAACGCTACTTTGCCATTGATGAAACTGATCCCAACTGGATTTTAACTCATTAAGTTGCTGTAAAGTTTGTTGAGCATCATCACCTTGTGACCATAAATCAGGCTGACTGGCTAACTGTTCTAAATCATTAATTTCTGCTTTTAACTTAGGTAGGTCAAAGATAGTCCTGAGTATCACTCAGGCGCGAAGTTAACAACTCAATTTCTTTCTTTAAATCCGCTAATTCCATTTTTAACCCATCAAAATCGCAAACAAAAGGATTTTATCATCTTTTGAGATTTTGTTAAACTGCTACAAAACTATTATTCACCAAAAACAAAGGGCTTAAACCCCTCAATGCTGTTGCATTTTCAAAAATGTCAGTTTCTCAAAATAGCTAATAGTCTGAAATTAAGAGGTTTTTAACTACTAATTAATCAAATAATAGAAAATATTGCTCCCCTCTCCCTCCCCCCTCTTCCTAAGCAGGGCGTTTTCATTCTCAAAAATGTTAGTTTCTCAAACTAGCCAATAATCTGAAATTCAGAGGTTTTTAACTACTAATAAATCAATTAATAGTAAAAAATCCTCCTGTCTCCCTGAATCTCCCCCCTTTTTAAGGGGGGTTGGGGGGGATCATCCTTATATTGTCTTCTTGTCAAAAACAAATCAATTTTGATCCTGACTTTGCAAATCTCCTGTTACGCCCCTTGCCTGAAGCAAAAGAAAGAAAATTTAAGCGATATTATTGGTAGATAACACCACAGAATCATCATCCCCTTGATTTGCCAAGCGCACGAAAACTACGAGGGGCAAAACCCCTAGCAAAATGCCTAAAAAGATTGGTACATAAAAACTAGCACCGATACTCATTACCATCGCAAAACCAAAATTACCCAAATAAACTATGACAGGAATAGTAAGGGAAATTTGGGAAAAATCAAGGGGTTTGATGCGCCAAATAATGGTAGAAATAGTCATAAAAACAGCGCCCGTGCCGAACCAACCGACGAAGTTTTGATAAGGCATACCGAAAAAAGCACCCGGTTGATCCCACAACCAAAAAGGCATGGTGGTTTGGCTCATAGCCGGGTCTAAAACGAAATCCCAAGAGGTTAATAGTAAAGAACCAAAAATAATGGCGCCCAAATCTTTAACAAAATTATTGATAGATAAACGCTCTAAACCTACTCTGGCAATAAGATAACCGCTAAAACCCAGATAAAACCAAGATAAGGGAATGGTAAAGGGAACTAAGCCAGAAATTTTATAGCCTAATCCAGAGAGATAATGATACTCTCCGAAGGGAAAACCCGTGCTAGTGCCTAATAATTCGCTGGTGAGGGAAATCCCCAAAGCTGGAATCATAAAACCTAACCAGTGCCACATTCCCAACTGACGATAGGCAAAAATTGCCACTGTTGCCCAGCCTAATATCATATAGACGACTCCTCCACCGATCATCGACCAACTAAAAGCAGATTGCCCAATAGGCGGTAAATTTGCCACAAATTCAGGATGAGGTAACACTAACAATAATCCAGCTAAACCGAAAACCATTGCCAGTAAATGCCCGATTAAAAAGTAACCTTCTATTTCCCTAATTATTTGTTTCATCAATACTGATCTCCTACTACTGTTTATTTTTCTACTTCTTAACATTTTATTAAAAATATTTACAAATTTTAACTTTATTCGGAAACTAATGGACCGGCTGTTTCAAAATAAGAGGTAGAAGTTCACTATGATTTTATCGGTAAGGGAAGAAGAAACCCAGTGAGGATGTCAAGTCACAATATAAATTCTTCCAAAAAAATTAATAAAAATGTGCATAAATTCCCAAAAATTTACTGATAATTAGATCGAGACGAAAATATCTAGGACTGAGTATGGTTTTGAGTATGCTAGAAAATATTGATTTATCCGCAACTTTCAACATCGCCATTTTGGGAAGAAGTTGGAGAATTAGATAAATTAGAAACATTGGTGGGTGAAAAAAAAACAAAGTGCCTTAAACTCTTAATTAATGGCAATTTTAGGAAATTTACCTAAACCTGGGCAGAGGACTGAGTGACCTCTGTTATTAGGTTTAAAGATTAAAAGGATTATGCCGGGAGGCGGAATTGAACCGCCGACACGAGGATTTTCAGTCCTCTGCTCTACCAACTGAGCTATCCTGGCTTGTTACTCACGTCTATGTATTATAACTAATCTTTTTTTCTTTGACAAGTTTTTTGTTTTACTTTTTTATCCAGCGCCCTCCACCATTTCCTAAGAAGAGACATGGGGAGAAAGGGAAGAGAAGGAGAAAATAAAAGATTTCCCACACAAAACGATTTTTTGAGTACAATAACTGTTAATTCAGAACAAAAGGAACTATATTAAAGTTTTCTTGTCCTGTCATAATAAAATTACTTTGAACAAACTATGTGTGGAATAGTCGGTTACATTGGCACTCAAATCGCCTTAGATGTTCTTGTTAGTGGTTTAGAAAAATTAGAATATCGTGGCTATGACTCAGCAGGTATCGCTACAGTTTACCAAAATCAGTTAACCACCATCAAAGCCAAAGGAAAACTTCACAATCTGCGCACTAAACTAGAAAAAGAATTAAATTATGCTCAAGTCGGTATCGGGCATACCCGCTGGGCAACCCATGGTAAACCTGAAGAATATAATGCCCATCCCCATAGCGATAATAAAAATAAATTTGCAGTAGTACAAAACGGTATTGTCGAAAATTATCAAGAATTACGCAAAGAATTAAAAGAAAAAGGTCATAATTTTGTTTCTGATACTGATACTGAAGTAATTCCCCATGTCATCGCTGAATATTACCAACCAGAAATAGAAGATGCTTTTATGGAAGCGGTGCGGAAAAGTGTCCATCGTTTGGAGGGCGCTTTTGCCATTGGGGTATTATGTGCCGATTATCCCGAAGAATTGATCGTAGCGCGCCAACAAGCGCCCCTCATCATCGGTTTTGGACAAGGGGAATTTTTCTGCGCCTCTGATGTCACCGCTTTAGTAAACCATACTAACGCTGTGTTAGCTTTGGAAAATGGCGAAATTGCCAGATTAACACCGTTGGGAGTAGAAATCTATGACTTTGACGGGAAACGTCTGCGCAAAAACCCTCGTATTTTAGATTGGAATCCCGTGACGGTGGAAAAACAAGGTTTTCGCCATTATATGCTCAAAGAAATTCACGAACAACCTTCCGTGGTGCGCACCTGCTTGGAAGCATATATTAACCCTCAGTGGCATGAGGAAAATGAGCAACATCCCCTCAATTTAAATCTAAAGTCTGAATTAACTGCTGACTTACAGCAAATACAAATTGTCGCTTGTGGGACTTCATGGCACGCTAGTTTAGTTGGTAAATATTTACTAGAACAAATTGCGGAAATTCCTACTTTTGTGCAGTATGCCTCAGAATTTCGTTATGCACCTAGCCCCATGATTGCCAATACCATGACGATTGGGGTAACTCAGTCGGGAGAAACGGCAGATACCTTAGCGGCGCTGGAAATGGAAAGGCAGAGGCGCATTGTCAAAGGTGGTACTTATAGCCCTCGTATTATCGGCATTAGCAACCGCCCAGAAAGCACCCTTGGTACAATGGTTGACCAATTAATTAATACTTATGCTGGCATTGAAATTGGCGTAGCAGCCACAAAAACTTTTGTGGCACAAGTCATGGCGTTTTATGTCCTTGCCCTTGATTTGGCATGGCAAAGAAAAACTATTTCTCCTTCTCGCATGGATGAAATTTTAGCTGGTTTATCTCAGTTACCCATTCAAATTGAGAAAATTTTACAAACGGAAGAACCAAAAATTCAAGAGTTGGCACACCATTTTCCTGAAACTAGAGATTTTATTTTCTTAGGAAGAGGAATTAACTTTCCTATTGCCTTGGAAGGGGCGCTGAAACTGAAAGAAATTAGTTATATTCATGCGGAAGGCTATCCTGCGGGGGAAATGAAACATGGACCTATCGCCCTACTTGATAGTCATGTGCCTGTGGTTGCCATTGCTATGGCAGGAAGTGTATATGAAAAAGTACTTTCCAACGCGCAAGAAGCTAAGGCAAGGGATGCCCATTTGATTGGTGTTGTGCCTCCTAGTTATCAAGGAGATGTCTTCCAAGATTTGTTAACAGTGCCAGAAGTGGAGGAGATTTTTTCCCCTATTTTAGCGGTAATTCCCTTACAATTACTTTCTTACTATATAGCTTCTCTGCGTGGCTTGGATGTGGATCAACCTCGTAATTTGGCTAAATCTGTAACGGTGGAGTAAATGGTGGAGGGCGCTTCTAGCTCCTGTAAAAAGGGGGCGTTGCATTTTTATGGGATGATTTATAATGAAGGAAAAAGTTTTATGACAGGAGTAGTAAAAAGAAGAAAT
>JACYMF010000063.1 GCA_015272165.1 Cyanobacterium sp. T60_A2020_053 | reverse complement strand
ACCGTAGGGCATACGGGAACATACGCTTGGGGAGATTTGCCCTCTTGGGCGATTGCCTATGGGCTGTCGTCTAACGGCGAGTCGGTGAACCAAGAATCCCCCACTATAACCCGTAGGGTTTAGTGGTGGGAGTGTCAAATTAGTATTTACAAAGAATTATCAATGATCAAAGATTCAACCACTCAAAGATTTCTTTAACTGATAAATGCCAATCATTTATTATTTCTAATACTGTCAAATTATCCTTTCCTGATTTGATTTGAGGAAATTGATTTGGTTGAAAGATCATGACTGACTCATCTTGAGGAGCAATTAACCATCCTAGTTTAGCGCCCTCCTCTATGGTAAAAATAATTTTTTTGATGACTTGATTAGCTGGTTGTTCTGGAGATAAGATTTCAATAATCCAATCAGGATAGGTGTTAATACGATTGGCTATTTTTCCTTTTTCATCTCTAGGGATACGATGCCACTCAAAAACCGCAATATCTGGTACTAAAGAGCGATCTCCAAAGGTACAACGCAATTCTGTTAAAGCTAAAGCTATTTTTTGTTTTCTAGCAACTTGATTAATGGTTTCAGCTAAATAAGTCTGAATCATACTGTGTTGACCTTGTGGCATCGGTTTAGTTGTAATATCACCGTTAAAATATTCTTGGGCAGGTTTGGTTTCGGGCAAAGCGAGAAAATCATTTAACGTTAATTTTTGTTTTCTTTGGGTAATTGCGATCATGGGAGTTTTTGATAAACTTTAATAAGTTAACTTAATTGTACTCTACGGCTTAATTCCCTCCATAAATAATGAGTCACTTTTTCTTACTTTTCCATCAGCTAAAACATCTAAATGATAGTTATTAAAACCATTAATTCTTGATTCATTGGCTTGACAAACTTTCACATCGACAAAGCCGACTTTTTCTAATAAAACTTTGAGAGAATATCTGTCATACATCCATTGATGCACTTCTCCCCCTTGGCGAAATTGTCCGATTTGGGTGGGGTTTAATTCTGCTAAGGATTTACTGGGGAAGTTTCTACCTTGAAAGGCATTGATTAACATTTCTCCTTCTACGCCAAAGCGCCCGACAATAAATTCTGGGTTAGGTAAGGGGTTTTGAGCAAGATAGCGTTTCATGTCACCGCCAGACTCGTTGCGCACGACTTGATCATACATTTCTAGCATTAACCAATTATAGTTATGAGCGTCCGCTTCTGAGCCGTTTAAGGCGTTTTCGAGGGATTGCAGGTAAAGCCTTGCAATTTGTTCTAAATCGGGGATAACTACTCGGATAATGCCGTTAGGTTGCAAGACTCGATGGCATTCTGTGAGGAATGGTAAGGCTTCGTTTTTGGGTAAATGTTCCAATAAATGGGAATGATAGACTACTTCAAAGCTATTGTCATCAAAGGGAATACCTTTGAGTAAGTTATGGGGGATAACGGTTTCTCCTGTGCGGTTAAAGTCCATATTTGTCCAGTCGGGGTGAAAACATCTTCCGCAACCGAGGTTAAGCCATTTTAGTTTACTGGTAGGTTGTTGAGGGGATAAAGTTGGGGTGAAGGGCGCTGTTTCTGTTACAGGTTTTATTTGTGCAGGAGTTAATTTTTTAAGATAGCCATTAGTAGCCCATGTTAAGTTATAACCAAAAAAGTCACAGTAGTTGTCATCAATATCATATTCACTATTGTGATCTACTAAAAAAGTTTTTAAGGCTTTGTGTGGTCCACTGCTATAGGTTGCATCTTTGACAATATCGGAAATAATCCCATCTTCAATAACAATATATTCATCTTTATCAAGATAAGGATGGAAAAAGTCCAAAACTGCTTTACTGGTTTGATAAGAATGATCAGCATCTTCAATAACTAGCAATGGGCGTGGTAATTGTTTGAGAAACTCAGGGCTAAATGTTTCTTGTAAATTTTGACCATCTCCCTCTAAAAAAGTTACTCTGGGATGAGAATATTTAGTTACTTTGACAATATCCACAGAATAAATATGACCATCAATTTTAAAGTTATCAAATAAATCACCATACCATAAAGCACTGCCCCCACTTTTTGAGCCAATTTCGATAATTGTACGGGGTTTTAAATGCCAAATTAAAACAGGATAGATTGCAAAATCAAAAGGATTTTTTTGAGTAGGTACACCTGAATAAGAATAGTTATGTAAACTATTTTGAATAGACATCATTAAATCATGGGGTAATGATGTATTCCATGCCCTTTTTTCGTTCGGTATTTTTTCTTTTTTGGGTTTAATTAATGCTTGACGTAAAGAAGCAACTTTCTGCTGTGCTTCTGTATGATTGGGATTGAATTTCAATTCTAATTCGGCGGCCTCTAAGGCTTCTTCATATCTCGCCACTGCACTATTAAAAACTGATCTAAAATAATGTAATCCAGGTACAAAAACTCCTAAAGATGATGCTTTTTCACCCATTCTTAACGCTTTTATTCTTTCCCCTTGATTAAAATAATTTAAGGCTTGATTAATTAATTGTTGAACTTCTTTTTCCGAGTCTTGACTAATTTGATTTAATAATTGTCTTGCTTTAACATGATGAGGATTTTTTGATAATAGTTGATTAAGAGAATTTTTTGCTTCATAGATATACTCTAATCTGATTTCTGCTAATGCTTTTATATATAAATAATTTAATGAGTTACTGGGGTTCGAGTTGATAAGATTGATAACTTCTTGATTTTTATTATTGTTGATTAATTCGATTAAGTTTTCCATAGATATTTGATTATTTTTGCTTACTGGCAAATTTTGTTTTTCTACTTTGCTAAATAAAGTTTTCTCGGTAAAATCATCCGCATCTGTATTTCTGATTATGTAAGGAGGATGACTGAGAGGAAAAGATAATGACTCAAGTGGCATATTTGCTAAAGGACTATTTTGTGAGGTAGTATGAGTGCCAGAACCAAAACCAATATTAGAAATTAAATTCACATTAGGTAAAATGGTTAAGCCGTTATTTGCCCACATTGTGAATAACCAAATATAATCCCAAGTATTAAAACCATCATAGACTGATTGAAATATTTTTGACCAATAAGCTACAGCTTGATCATTTCCTAAAACGTCTTTTAACCAGTTATTATCTCTTAACTCCTGCCATAGTTCCATCGAATCATCATTTTTTTGCCACGCCCTGCGCCAACTAGCCCAGCCCCAAATATGACCATAACGGGAGAAATAATAACTATATTCGCTTCTTTTGCGTCCAAATTGGAAGTTATCACCAGAAATCATCATGATTCTTTCATCATCTCGATATTTCTCTAGTAATTCCTGACAGTAACGGAAAAAAGTGGGATGAGGTAAACAATCATCTTCTAAAATTATGGCTTCTTCTACTTGCTCAAATACCCAATCTAAACCGCTACTAACTCGTTTGCGACAACCTAAGTTAACATCAGAATAATTAACTAATACTTCACAATCCCAGTCAACTTGATCAATTATTGCCCTTGTTTGTTGGCATAATTCGGTTTCCCCTTCCTTGTGGTGGCGTGCGCCGTCGGCGATTACTAATAGTTTAGGTGGTTTAGCTTCACGGATAGCATTAAATACTTTTTGGGTGGTATCAGGGCGATTAAATATGATAAAGGCGACGGGAGTGGTTAATTGCCAGTTATCTTCATACTCATAATTATTAACATTTGCAGGTTTTGGGCTAGTTATCTGCATACAAGATTTACCTAAATCAGATTTTTTGTCACTAGGTAAGGATTTTGTTTCTAATATTTCTGTGGACTTAAAGAATATTGAAGTACAGTTCTTATAAGTATAGCTAGGAATTAAACCATAAAAGTCAATTCTTTTATAACCTTGAGATGATAATAATTTTAATGATGAATCGTAACGATGATCGTCTGTATTGTCAAAGATTAATAACCCATTATTTTTGAGTTTATTCACACTATTTTCTAAACAGCTATTTCTATTAATTCCATCAACAATAATTACATCAAAATATTGATCGGGATATTGATTAATAAAATCTGCATATTTTTTCTCATTAATTTCTAAATTTAATTGAACATTATCGGGCATTTGTTGCTTAATTTGGTCATACCAACCCTGATCACTCTCAATGGAAATAACTTGTTTTGCTTTATTTGCCCACCATAAAGTAGAGTTTCCGCCACCAAATTCAAATACTATAGAGTCAGACTTTATTTTATCTTCTAAAAACTCAATAGCTGGATAAGTGTACCTTTTCTTTTTATCTTTTTCTAAGTATAGAAGTATTCCATTATTTGTAAACTTTTTGTTTTTAGGGTACATTGAACACAATTTTTCATATAGATTAGAATCAATTTTTGCATTAAAGGTTAGTTCTAATTTATTAATCTTAAATAAACTTTGTTTTATTATTTGCAAGTAATCTTCAGTAAAATATCTATTAATATGATTCGATTGATAAACATGATAGACAATTTGATCTGCAGTGGCTTTGTCCATCTTTTTATACAAATATTCTGCCATTTCTCCACGACTCATTAACAAATGTCCCCAAGGAGAAATAGGGGAATTACCGAAATTATATTCATTGCCTCTTTGATCTTTAATTTTTGGTAAGTGATGCCCATCATGGGCTGACCAAATAGGAGAAAACATTGAAAACAAATTACCACCATCTTTTAAAGCATAAAACATTTTATCTAATGCAAGAGGTAATTTATGGATATGCTCAAAAGTAGCAATAGAAAAAATTAAATCGTATTGATTATAAAAACTTTCTGGTAAATCTTCAATATTTTCTAAATATAAATTATATTTTTCTTGTTGCTTATTTTTATATTTAAAGTTTTCAATATCTTTTATTTCTTTAATAATTGTTCCCTGATGAGTTAAACCCCCTGTTTCTCGCAGTGATTTTTCATAGTCAGGGGTTTCTATACCCGTCCAAGACTTAACCCCAAGATAGTCAAAAACAAAATCAGGAGGTAAACTCCCACCAACTTCTAAAACGTTTTTTCCTTCAAAGCCTATTAAATCTTGGCATACTTTAGCGTAACTGACGTGATAACTAAGATTAAATTTTAGTTGACATTCTTTTATTTGTTCTTGGTTTAACATTCTTCTTTTATTCGATGTCTATAACTATATTTTAAGTTAACTTATTTGTTTGTATCTGCCATCAAGTTTTTAATTAAGTTTTGTAAAAAATGTGGTGGTGGTGGGCGCTGGTTGTGGTGAAGGGCGCACGGTTGTGGTGAAGGGCGCTGGGTTGTGGTGGAGGGCGCTGGGGTATGGTGGAGGGCGCTGGTATGGTGGAGGGCGCTGGTATGGTGGAGGGCTCTGGGTTGTGGTGGAGGGCTCTGGGTTGTGGTGGAGGGCGCTGGGTGTGGTGGAGGGCGCACGGTTGTGGTGGAGGGCGCACGGTTGTGATGGAGGGCGCTGGTTGGTGTGGAGGGCGCTGGATTTCAAGTAAAAAGTAAAAGGTTTTGTGATGGAATGGAGGATGCACGGTTTGGGGTAAAGGGTTCTTATTTTCGTTGGGTTTCGTGCCTCAACCCAACCTACGTTTTTAAGGAAGCCAGTTTTCATCTAAAATTTGTTCGAGGGGCGCTATGGGCTTTTCGGGGAAGGTACAGATCGGTAATCCAGAATCATCAGATAATAATTCCCTAGCATCTTGATAAGATTCATTGAATATTTGGATAAGATAATTTTTTAAACTAGGACTAGCTTTTAATTCACGCTTAATCTGTTTACGAAAATTACGAATTTCTTTACGCCAATGATTTTGATTGTAATTTTTTTCAGATTCCCAATAGCCTAATTTTAAGAGATGTTCGATCAATCTCATTAATAAACTTTCCATTTTTCTTTTATCACTTCGGCTCAACCCCAATACCTCCTCAATCAAATTCTCCCAATCTAGGGAATCTAAATCTCTTTTTTCTAGTTTCTCAATAGTTTCTAGTACCCAGAGATTATAGTCAGTATCGTATAAACTTTTCTCTTGCTTAATTAATTGCTGTACCATATTTTATCTCTCTATCTATTTTCATCAATGAAACTATTATAGTTTTTATGGTGCTGGGTTGTGGTGGAGGGCGCACGGTTGTGGTGGAGGGCGCACGGTTGTGATGGAGGGCGCTGGGTATAAAATAGAATGGGGAGTTATCTTCTTCTACTAAAGAATAAATGTTTTACAATAAAAGTTGAATTTGTCTTTTAAACAGAAATAGTATATAAGTATGAAATTTCAAGTAATATTTACATTTGATTCGGAATACAATGGGTATATTGCTGAAGTACCGAGATTATCTGGTTGTGTTAGCCAAGGAAAAACTATGGATGAAGCTATCGCAAATATAAAAGATGCAATTCAAGGGTACTTGTATGTACGGCAAAAATATTAAATTGACGAATTAAACAATGTCATTTGTTGGGGAAGTTGTGGTTTAAATGGGAATTTAAGCTAATATTTCAGTTGAGAAGTTTTTGGCAAATAAATAATAGGTTTAAATGTGGGGTGGGGCGCACTTGTTTGGGGCGGAGAGAAAATTATAGCTTATGTAACCATTATTCCCATAGAAGATAACAACTATGACAGGAAATGAATTTGTAAAAAAACTCAAGAAATTAGCAAAGGAGCGTGGCTTAGAATGTAAGACCGATCAGAAAAGAGGTAAAGGTAGTCATGTCACTTTATACTTTGGGTCTAAATTTACAATACTTCGTAACCCAAAGGATGAATTAAAAAAGGGAACTCTAAACGCAATGTTAAATCAATTAGGATTAAGTCAAAATGATTTATAAAGTTATATATGAGGGAGATGTTTAAATTATGGAGCGTTTTAATTTTCCTGTTAATTTTACCCCAGAAGAAGAAGGCGGTTTTGTGATTACTTTTCCTGATTTTCCAGAAGCCATAAGTCAAGGGGAAACTGTTACAGAGTGTTTAATGGAAGCAAAAGATTGCTTAGATGAGGCATTAGCTTTAAGAATTGATGAAAAATTAGAAATACCTTTACCATCTAATGATAGGGATTTTAAATATAAAGTTTCGCCATCGTTAGAGATGATTTTTAAGGTTTTAATGTATTTATCTATCAAAGAATCTAATCTTAGCGTTCAAGAGTTGGCGGATCAATTAAACTTAGATAAAACTTCTCTGGACAATCTTATTAATCCTCGTCAAAATATCCAGTTATCTCTATTTGAAAGAATATTTCATTTTTTAGGAAAAGATATTTCTATTCACCTAATTTCTAGCCACAATTAACATCCATTATCAAATCATTCATCAAGCAGTAGAATATTTTGCTAGGGTGAGGAGTGCTATGATTCGGGTGGAGGGAGCACGGTTGTGATGAAGGGCGCACGGTTGTGGAATGAAGTAACTGCGATCAAGATATATGATTAAAGTGCAAACATTTCAGCTAAAGTTAACAATACTTGCTCTTGATAAAGGATATCAAGAATCCCTACTTTTTTATTCAAACGGATTTTATCTACTGTTCTAATCTGATCTAATACTATTTGACCTTTTTTATTTTGAAATACACAGTTAACTCGGGTCGGATAAGATTTTTTTGCACTTGTCATCGGTGCAACAATGACTGTTTTTATATAGTCATTCATTTCATCTGGGGAAATAATGACACAAGGACGATTTTTGTTGATCTCACTTCCTAAAGTAGGATTGAGTTGAACTAAGTAGATGTCAAATCTTTTCATTTACCATTCCCATTCTTCTTCGTCCCAAGTCGATGTAATTTCTTGATTTATGTCTAATAACTGATCATCATCATTTTCAGACATTTCTTGAAAGGCTTTATCCCAATTTAGGCGATTTTTCAGAATAGGAGTAATAATAATTTTGCCATTTTCACTAGAAATATAAATTTCATTTTGTATATTAGAATTTTCTAATAATTTTTTTGGTAACCTAACACCTTGAGAATTTCCTATTTTAATTATGTGTGACCGTACAGTTTTACTTTGTGATTTTAGCATTGTTCACTATTTATTTATCAAGTAGCTACATTGTAATTATTTTGGTGTTTTTTTTCAAGAGATTTAAGATGATGTTGTGGTGAAGGGCGCTGGTTGGTGTGGAGGGCGCTTTTTTGTTGGGTTTCGTTACCTCAACCCAACCTACGAAGTTTATAAAAGTGAGGGAGTAGGAAAGCGCCCTCCGCCGTAGATTAAGGAAGCCAGTTTTCATCTAAAATTTGTTCGAGGGGCGCTATCGGACTTTCAGGGAAAGTGTTAAGGGGAAGTAGGGACTTGTCACTGACAATTTCTCTACTATCTTGATAAGATTCTTCAAATATCTCTTGTAAATAAGGTTTAAGACTAGGACTAGCTTTTAATTCTTTTTTTATTTGTTTACGAAAGTTACGGATTTCCCCTTCCCAATGTCCTCGATTTCTTTCTCTTTCTGATTCCCAATAACCTAATTTTAAAAGATGTTCGATCAATCTCATTAATAAATTTTCTAGTTTTCTTTTATCACTTCTACTCAAACCCAATACCTCCTCAATTAAATTCTCCCAGTCAAGGGAATCTAAATCTCTTTTTTCTAGTTTTTCAATAGTTTCTAGTACCCAGAGATTATAGTCAGTATCGTATAAATTTTTCTCTTGCTTAATCAATTGCTGTACCATATTTTTATCTCTTTATCTATTTCCATCAATGAAACTATTATAGTTTTTATGGCGCTGGTGTGGTGGAGGGCGCAAGGTTGTGATGGAGGGTTCTTATTTTCGTTGGGTTTCGTGCCTCAACCCAACCTAAGTTTTTAAGGAAGCCAGTTTTCATCTAAGATTTGTTCGAGGGGCGCTATCGGCTTTTCAGGGAAGGTATTAAGAGGAAGTTGAGACCTTTTTGAGACTATTTCACGGCTATCTTGATAGCATTCTTCAAAAAAATCTTTTAGATAAGGTTTTAAACTAGGACTATCCTTTAAAAGACGTTTAATTTGTTTCCGAAAGTTGGCAATTTCCCCTTCCCAATGACCTCTATTTCTTTCTTTTTCTGTTTCCCAATATCCTAGTTTTAAGAGGTGTTCGATTAATCTAGTTAATAAACTTTCTAGTTTTCTTTTATCACTTCTACTCAAACCCAATACCTCCTCAATTAAATTCTCCCAGTCAAGGGAATCTAAATCTCTTTTTTCTAGTTTTTCAATAGTTTCTAGTACCCAGAGATTATAGTCAGTATCGTATAAATTTTTCTCTTGCTTAATCAATTGCTGTACCATATTTTTATCTCTTTATCTATTTCCATCAATGAAACTATTATAGTTTTTATGGCGCTGGGTTGGTGGAGGGCGCAAGGTTGGAGTGAAGGGCGCACGGTTGGAGTGAAGGCATTGGTAAGAAGTTAAATAAATAGCCAAAAAGTCAATAGAAAAGGGACAAAAGTTAATAAATAGCTAAAAGCCTTGTCAATACTATTATTTCAGAGTATTTACTTTCTCTAACGTCTGATGATAAAAAAAATAAACCGAGACCATGCACAAAGAAAACATCATCCTTTGATGGATAATGATGCGACAACTTCTCATTTGTCTGAACTTAAACAAAGATAGCAAAATAGAAGGTATCGTCCACTTCCTGATAAGGAAAAACAAAAGACCCAGTCAAATGTTTTGCTGCGGAAGAAAATAGAGATTTAGGTGTTATCAAAAGGAGAAGAAAACCAAGAATGAAACTGATTATTGCTCCATTTGCCACATCTCCCAAAAATCGAGACAATTTTTTTTATGAAAACCCTTTGACATCTTGCTTTCCATCTTAACTTCTAACCAATGCCCATTATCCTATGATTAATGATACGGATCAAGAAAAAGAAGCGTTAAAGGTGTAAAAGTCATCAGCGCCCTCCACCGCAGAATTTAATTTTACTCTTGATGGTCACTGAGGAAGGATTCCACCAAATCCACATCTTTACGACTACCTAAAATCACTGGAGTGCGCTGGTGTATTGCCGATGGCACTACATCCATTAATCTTTGCTTTCCAGTGGAAGCCTTACCACCAGCCTGTTCCATGATCATGGCGAGGGGCGCTGTTTCATACAACAACCTTAACTTACCTTCTGGGCTATCGGTGGCGCCAGGATACAGAAAAACGCCCCCTTGCATTAAAATGCGGTGAGCATCCCCCACCAAAGCGCCACTATAGCGCCCAGTGTATCCCTCATGACGATGCACATAGCGGATATAATCCCTAATTTCATTTTCCCACTGCCAGAAATTGCCCTCATTAGCACTATATACCGCACCGTGGTCTGGCATTTTAATATTTTCTTGAGAAAGGATAAATTCTCCTAAACTAGGGTCTAAAAAGAAAGAGTGAACTCCTTTACCAATAGTGTAAACTAAGACTGTCGCAGGACCATAAAGAATATAACCCGCCCCAATTTGTTTGGAGCCATCCTGTAATAAATCCGTAGCTTCACCATCCAAATCATCGCCTTCCTGTTGACGGATAGCAAAAATAGAACCCACATTTAAGTTAATATCAACATTAGAAGAACCATCAATGGGGTCAAAAAGGATAGTATAGCGCCCGATAGGACAGTTTTCGGGGATATAATAAGGCTTCTCCATTTCCTCCGACACCAAACGACAAGCTAAACCGCTTCGGTTGAAGACCGAAATAAATACCTCGTTAGCATAAGCATCCATTTTTTTGACGGATTCCCCTTGCACATTGGTTTCTCCCGTCAAACCCAGCGCCCCTGTCATTAATCCGGCACGGGAAAGACGACGAGAAATCAATTTCCCAGCCAAAGCAATGCGACTCATAATGGCGCTCAAATCTTGGGCATCAGCAGAAAAACTTTCTAATTGTTGGAAGACGTGACGAGATAAAGTGGTACAATCACGATCTAAACTATGATCGGGAATAATTAATTCAGGTTGAGTATCGCTCATAATCTTTTTTTTTCGTGCTACCATTTGATATTAGCTCAGTTTTTGGTCAAAAGGGCAAAGGTTAAAAAAGGGCAAAGTTAAAAGAGCAAGGGGCAAAGGTTAATTAGAGTAGAGAAAAAAGTTCATTTTTAGGAATTTTTGGAGTTGAGATTATGCCTAAAGACTTTGTTTGACAACGGTTTTGATTTCTTCAGCAGACCCTAATTATACTAATTTTTTTCAAGCAATTTTTATCATGATACAAGCATTATTAGAAGATAATTATTTAAATTTTGCAGAATTTATCAACTGGTATCCCGAATCAAGTCAATATCGCTATGAATTACACAATGGAACAATAATTCAAATGCCAAAACCAAAGGGAAAACATTCACAAATAGCAGGATTTTTACTAACTGAATTAACCCTTGAAATTAGACGATTAAAATTACCTTATTTTGCACCGAAAGAATGTTTAATTAAAGGTGACGCTTTATCAGGATATGAACCAGACGGAGTTATTTTAGATAAAAACTATATAGAAAATGAGCTATTATGGGAAAAGCAATCTACTTTACTATCAGGAAAAGCCATTAAATTAGTTATTGAAGTAGTTAGCACTAATTGGAGTGATGATTATGCTTTAAAATTAGATGCTTATGAAAATTTGGGCATTAAAGAGTATTGGATCGTTGACTATTTAGGTATAGGTGGACGTAAATTTATTGGCTATCCTAAACAACCAACTTTAACTATTTATACTTTAAAAAATGGTGAATATGAAGTTCAAAAATTTAGAGACAATGAAATAATTAAGTCCATAATTTTTCCTCAATTAAAATTAAATACAGAGCAAATTTTTCAAGGCGATTTATAATATTGTGTTCGTATTATCACTTACAATGAAACTCTGCGCCTTTGCGTCTCTGCGAGAGATTTCATCAAAATCATATAACTAAACTAATTAATTTGGTGGTAAAATTCCTTTTTCTTGCTAAAATTGCTCTTGGTTCAAAGACTAGAATTATTTTAATTTGATTCATGTTAATAATATGTTATTCGCTACGGTGTTTCATATTCAAAAATTGAGTTAACTCAGGACGAAATAACAGTTTAAATTGACCCGTTGGTCCATTACGATGCTTTGCTACAAT
Organism: Cyanobacterium sp. T60_A2020_053; assembly: GCA_015272165.1. Lineage (NCBI taxonomy): Bacteria > Bacillati > Cyanobacteriota > Cyanophyceae > Chroococcales > Geminocystaceae > Cyanobacterium > Cyanobacterium sp. T60_A2020_053. The sequence continues at coordinate 3,082 of JACYMF010000063.1, read as the reverse complement.
AATTTCCGCCACTCCTTGATCCACACTATCAGGATGATAATACTCATCACGATACAACATTAAAACTAAATCCGCATCCTGTTCTATACTGCCACTTTCGCGCAAATCCGAGAGCATCGGGCGCTTATTCGTGCGCTGTTCAACTGCACGGCTTAACTGAGATAGAGCAATGACGGGCGCGTTAATTTCCCTCGCTAAACCCTTCAGCGCCCGTGTCATTTTTGATAATTCTTGGACACGATTATCACTACCTCCCTGCATTAATTGCAAATAGTCTAACAAGACTAAACCTAATTGTCCTTTTTTTTCTGCTTGTAATCGGCGCACTTCAGACCGCATTTGCATTACTGTTAAATTAGCAGTATCGTCAATATAAATAGGTAACTCTGATAAAGTACCCATGGCAGTCATTAACGGTTCCATTTCTTGTTCTGTAATACGCCCAGATTTTAAACGATTACTAGCAATTTTTCCCTCAGAAGAAAGTAAACGCATTGCTAATTGCTCTCTGGACATTTCTAAACTAAAAATAGCCACTGCTAAATTAGATTTTTTCGCCACATTAAAACCAATATTGAGAGCAAAACTGGTATTGTGAACGCAAATATCATTAGCGACAAAATTATGAGTTTCAGGAATAGTTAAATCATAAACTTGTTTTTCTCCCATGTATTCAATAGATACTATTTCATCCCAATAAATATCGCTAGTAGCTAATTTTTGTAATGGTAAATTATCTAAAGCAAAAGCTAGTTTAAATAATCTTTCTCTTGATAAATTTCTTTTATTAACATGAATATTTTTATAACCTTTTATTCCTGCTCTTTTTGCTAAACTTGACCAACTTTCTTGCCCTTTTATTTTGGCAATTTCTTCCCATATTTCTAAGGGAATTAAATCACAATTAGTTTGATGTTTTCGGTTAATGAATGCTTGTTTTGCTTTTGAAACGGCATCTTCTTTACCAAAAATACCAATTTCATCAATAAAAGTTTTAATAGAGTTAGAATCGGTAATATTTAATTGCCAAGCCTTTTTATACTTATCTTTGTATTTAATAGATTTTAGTTTTAAATGGGCAATAATACCAAATCTTAGTAATAAATGTTGCACTTGACGAGCTAGATTTTCACTAACACTACAGTATCCTAATTGCACCTGACCACTATTTAAAACTGTTAACCAGCCATCAGTGGCAAAAAGACGATTTAGGAATAAACTTATTAATGATTTTGATAGTTTAAAAATTTGATTAGGGATAAATTTATGATGAGCATTTTTAGTAAATAATTCTAGTTGTTCTAGCCATAAAGTAACGCTATTTTTTGAGTTTTTACTGATTAAGTTAATTGGTAATTGTATTAGCTTAAATGCCTCAATATTAAGAGCATGACATAGTTTATTTAATTGTTCTTGATTTGGTACATAGTTACCTTTTTTCCATGCACAAATAACGGAAGGATTAACATTAATTAGTTGAGCAATTTGATTTGATGATAGGTTTTGATTACCAATTATAGTTGTTAAATTTTGAGCAAATATATCTCTTTGTTGTCGGATAAATTTATCATTTTTACTGACGTAATAAGTAGGAGTGCGAGTATTTTGGGAAGTTTCACATCTTACTTTTACGCCCTCAAAATGATTAACAGATTCGATAAAATCTTCTTGCAATAAAGGATTAGAGTTAGTAAATTGGGGAATACCGCCCGTCAAACAACCATCACCGATAAAATAAGCCAAAAGTTTAACTTGATATTCTGGCATGGTATCGTTACCAAAAACCTCAAGACGACGAGGCACAGCAATTTTATCCCCTTTTTTCAGTTGTAATAATGGTTGCCATCCTTGGATGGTTAAATAAGGATGAGTTAAAGTGGTTTCAATACTGCGCCCTAACTTGGTTTGTACTTTAAAAACGGGTTTAATACCATCATCAATAAAATTACTAGGGTTAGTTAATACAAATTTACTATCTTGATTTAAAGTTAAAATTTGTCCTTGACGATGATGATAAATGTCAGATATGGTGTGAAGACTACCATCATTAAGAAGTATTTGGGCATCATGGCTTAAACATTTACCCATGGATGGGCGCGCGGCAATAATAATTAAATCTGAGCGTTGAAAACCTCCCGTCATGGCATCCAAATCATAAAAATCTGTTTCAATACCGGGAAGCGCCGTTTTTTCTTGAAAGGCTTGAATTTCAGTGAAGGTATCAATTAAAGTATTACCGATGGGGATTAATCCTTCTTGGATGCGCGCTTGAGTGAGACTAAAGATTTTTTGCTCGGATTCGTCTAAAACAATGTCCAGATTTTTAGTGGTATCAAAGGCTAACTCACTAATTTCTTTTGACGTGGCAATAAGTAAGCGTCTGATATATTTTTCGGTGATTAACGGCACATAACGCTCAATATTAGCGGCGGAAACGGTACGATCTAATAAACCAACAATTTTCGCTACTCCCCCCACTTTTTCTAATAAACCTTGATCTTTTAACCATGTGCCGATGGTTGTTAAGTCTAACGGTTGCCCTTGAAAGTATAGATGGCGCGCGCCTTCATAAATGTGTCGATGGGCTTGTACATAAAAGGCGGAGGGCGCTAGTATATCAACAATTTTACCCATAGCATTAGGATCAAATAAAATACTCCCTAAAATGATTTCTTCGGCTTCGATATTTTGCGGTGGTAAAGAAAGGGAGGCTAAATCGGGGGTAAAATCTTCCATTAATCAATAATCTTCAACACTGGTGAGATGATTTTATCATTTAACAAAGGCTTTAAAACCCCTATTCTCAAATTCTTCTGTGAAAGTTAACTTCTATCAAGTTCGGATAATTAGTTATTAAAAGATTGTATCTTCGCTACTTCTCCACCGTGTAATGAATTACACGGCTAATAAATTCACGTTCAATAAATTGAACTAAGATTAGTTTTGACACTCCCACCACTATAACCCGTAGGGTTATAGTGGGGGATTCTTGGTTCACCGACTCGCCGTTAGACGACAGCCCATAGGCAATCGCCCAAGAGGGCAAATCTCCCCAAGCGTATGTTCCCGTATGCCCTACGGT